>JAFUPO010000396.1 GCA_017481185.1 Clostridia bacterium
CGGCTCAGGAGGTGTACGCCGCCTGGCAGGGAGAGACTCTAAATCTCACAGTGGAGCGGGCCATCAGCGACCACAATGCCCTGGCCCTATCCTGGCAGGTGACCCCAAACACCCAGGAAAGCTGCTAACTGGCCCTGGAAAAGGTGTATGTCAACGGCCTTCAGGTGCCTTTGACCCGCCATGTAAAC
Organism: Clostridia bacterium; assembly: GCA_017481185.1. The sequence continues at coordinate 189 of JAFUPO010000396.1, forward strand.
GGCGGAGCCAACTGGCTGACCGCCCAAACCTGCGCAGGGCTGTTTGACATGAGCCAGGTGCCCAAGGCTCCCAGCTACACCGTGGCTATGAGCTTTCTGAGCCTTAAGCCTACGGGCCAGGTGGTCTATCTCCCCGCCACCGACGATAATACCGATTACATCGCCTACCAGCAGCAGATTATTGACTGGAACAATCAGGGCCTGGTGGTATCCACCCCCGAGGGGCGCATCCAGCTTTCTCAGGATTCCTACGACCCGGATATGGACTATGTGTACCAGATCATGGCGGCGGATAAGGTGACCCCCTGGGAAAACCCGGCAGTGACCTTTACCCTTACCCCCGGGGCGCAGGCCAGCACCCTCACCCTCATGGAAGATTTTGAAAACTACGGCGTTATGGCCCAAGTGACCTACTCCCCCCTGAGCCTGAGCGTTACCGTGACACAGACCTTTTCGGGCACCCTCACCCTGGAGGAGGCCCAGGCCCTTTTGCGCCGCTACGCCCTATTGGACGGCTCCGGCAATAAGGATTGGTACGCTGGCGGCAGCCAGGAGATGGGCGATTTGGTTCGCCTGGCAGACGGGGCCTATCAAGCGGTAATGACCTGGAGCACCCAAAGCCTTTTGCGCCTGCCCGACCAATTGGCCCTGACCCCCTACACCTACGATGTGTACATGAGCCCCGTTTATGAAAGCGCCAACGCCTTGGTGGCCGCGCTGCCATAAAGTTATTGTTCGCACGCAAAAGGCGGCGCAGCAAAATTGCTGCGCCGCCTTTATTTTACCAGCTCACGGATCGCCTGAATCAGCTCTTCCTCCCCCAGGCCGGATCGCTTTATCATATCCCCCAAGGTCGCCTTGGGCAGCATCACCTTGGCCAGGGGCGTTTGCAGCATTTGAAAACGCGGGTGGATCTTGGCCAGCTTCTCCTTCAGAAAGGGATAGGCGGCCAGCAGATCCGCCAGGCGAGTGCTTTGATTGATCTCCATGGGCTTCGCCTCCTTACTGCACCTTCACGTCCGGATTCTTTTCCCCAAAGTTTTCCATCAGCAGCCCCACAATCTCCTCCCGGGGGCGGCCTGCCTTTTCCTGCTGCTTAATGGTTTTGTAGGCCTTAAACAGCGTGGAGGGGCCGATCTCTGAGCTGAAATAGCCGATGCCCTGGTTCCAGGCCAGCAGCTCAAACACATCGTCCAGGGCGGCGGAATCCAAGCCATGGGCATAGGCCTTTACCAGCTCCCGGGTGGCCTGGCGCATCCGGCCAGCGCCCACGGCGTTGGTCAGCGATAAAAGCAGCCGGGTTTCATAGGGCAGGGTGCGCTTGTGGTCGTTCCAGGTCAGGTTCCAAAAGGAAACGGCGATCTGCCCCAGCTCCTCATCGATCAGGGGAAAGTTGGTCAGCGCCGCCGGGCGCATCACAATCTCCTCGCCCTGCGCCTGCACCTGGGTGCGATAAAAATAAGCGTGGTACGCATTGGGGGCTTCCTGGCAGGTAAAGTGCTCATAGCCCAGCCCCTCCATCACCTCATACAGGGGGATGGGGTCAAAGGTTTGTATCACCTCCAGGCCCTCCCCTGCCGCCAGGGCCATGGCCTGCTTTTTCAGCCCCGGAAAAAAATTGCCCGCCACGCCCCGCACATCCACCTTTTTAAAGCCAGAAACCTTGTCTTTCCAATCCTGATAACTCATTTCAAAACCTCTCCTCGGTCAAATTTCATAGGGTACATCCATTATATAACCAGCAATTAGTCTTGTCTAACCTGTTTTTAAAAAAGTAACGGGAAAAATCTTTCCCGCTACTTTTCCCCTTCGGTTGTTTTTTTAGCCCTCATGCTCCTGAGGGATACCGCCGCCGAGGCACAGGCCCCTGCCAGCAGGCTCAAATGGTAGGAGATCAGCCGCCACACCAGCATGGCCAGGCTGATTTGACCCGGGGCGAACAGCCCCCGGTAAAACACCAAAAAGCCGCCCTCCTGAGCGCCGCTGGCCCCGGGCAGGGGGTTAAAGCTGGCGCTGAGATACAGCATATAAGCGGTGGTAATCAGATTCAGCCAAGAAACCCCCTCCAGATGGAAGGCGTGATACACGCAGATGATCACCGCCATCAAAAGCCCCAGGCTGAGGATGCTGGTCACGGTCAATTGGGCCAGCTCCAGGGGGCTTTTGCCCAGGGACATCACATTGGCATGAAAGCTGCCCAGCATCCTTTCCAGCTTTTCCCGGGCGGCTTTTTCATCCCGAATGAGGCGCATTTTGCCCCCGGTGCGCACCACCCAGTCCGCCGGACGCTGAATCATGGGGCGGCAGAAGGTGATCAGCAGCGTCAGCACCACGCCTGCCAGATGTACCAGCCAGCCGATGAGAATCAGCCATTTCACGCCGCCCAATTGGGCGTTGACGTAATCATGATTCACGATCCAGAGGATGGGCACCAATATCACCGTGGATAATTGGCCCAGGATAAATTTGATGGAGATCACCGAGGTGGAAACGCTCACCGGCACCTGCCGTTTTTTCAGGTAGTAAACCTGCATGGGCTGCCCGCCGGAGGAGCCGGGGGTGAGGCCGCTGTAAAAAGCGCCCATCAGGGCGGTGTAAAAGGCATAGCCTCGGCTGACGGGGTAGCCCCGCCGGTGGAGATAGTGGTAAAATCCCAGTCCGTCAAAAAACAGATTGCCAACCCAGCAGGCTACCGCCCCCGCAAGCCACCAGGGGTTCAGGGCCTTTAAGGTATTTAATATGGTCTGCCAATCGTTGTTTTGAAACACGATCAGCAGCATCACGGCCAGCATCCCGATCACAATGACCAGGCCCAGCGCGTTGGTACGGTTTGATTTCATGATTTTTTATTTCCCAGCTTTTCAAAAGGAGTGAACGATAAAGAGTGTATCAAATAATCCCCGTTTTATCAATAGCCCTGTCAGAAGGAACCGGTTTGAAAAAATACAAAATCAGTATTTTACAAATGGCTCCCTTCGTGATATATATATGATAAAGTATTCATCGTTATCCCCCGGAGAAAGGAAGCCAGTTATGGATAACCTGCTCTTATCCGCCAATGTGGTGCTGCCCTTATTTTTATGTATGATGCTGGGGTATCTGCTCAAATGCCTGGGCCTTATCAAAGAGCAATTGACCCAGGACTTGAACAAGCTGAGCTTCAAAGTATTTCTGCCCATTTATCTGTTCAACACCTCCTACGCCTGCGACCTGAACGCCGCCTTTGACCCTTCTTTGGTGGTGTTTGCGGTAATCAGCACCTTTGCGGTCTTTGGCCTGGGCATGGTGCTGGTGCCCCGGTGGGTAAAGGAAAACAGCCAGCGGGGCGTGGTGATCCAGTGCCTGTTCCGCTCCAACTTTGCCCTGTTTGGTATGCCCATTACCGAGGCCCTGTGCGGGGCGGATAGGATGGGCCCCTCCTCCCTTTTAATCAGCGTCATCGTGCCCATGTATAACATTCTGGCTGTCATCACCCTAGAAAGCTTTCGGGGCGGCAAGCCGGATCCGAAAAAAATTCTTCGGGGCATCCTGACCAATCCTCTGATCATCGGCACCATGCTGGGCCTTGTTTTGAACGTTTTAAAGGTTCCCCTGATTCAGCCCATGGAAAAGGCCCTTACGGATCTGGGCCGGGTGGCCACGCCCCTGTCCCTCATCGCCTTGGGCAGCCACTTCTCCTTTCGGGCCATTGCCAGCTCTGCCAAGCCCCTGCTTATTGGCTCTCTGGGGCGGCTGGTGATCTGCCCGGCGGTGATGGTCACCCTGGCAGCCCTGGCGGGGTTCAGGGGCGAATACCTCTCCCCCATTCTCATCATGTTCGGCGCGCCGGTGGCTGCCTCGTCCTTCACCATGGCCCAGCAAATGGAGGGGGATGGGCAGCTGGCCGCCTCCTTTGTGATGGTCACCTCTGCCGGGGCCATCTTTACCTTCTTTGTGTGGATCTTTATTTTGAAACAGCTGGCGCTGGTGTAACGCGCCTGCGCCATCCAAAACAGCGAGGATATTGCTATGAAAATCAAAACACGCCGCCTGCCCTATGAGCAGGTGATGGCCTTGCCGCGCCCCAAGCACCAGGATCCCCTTCGGCCAAACGTACTGTTTCGGACGCTCATCCGCCTATTGTCCATCCCCTCCCTGCTGTTTACCCATTTTACCTTTCGCATGGTGGATATGCACAAGGCGGGGGATCAGCCCTGCCTGATCCTCATGAACCATTCCAGCTTTATTGACCTGAAAATCGCCTATCGGCTCTTTTACCCCAAGCCCCTGTGCATCGTTGGCACCACCGACAGCCTGGTGGGCAAAAAATGGCTGATGCGGCTCATTGGCATCATCCCCACCCAAAAGTTTGTGAGCGACATGACCCTCATCCGGGATATGCGCTATGCCCTAACGGAGCTTAAAAGCAGCGTGCTCATGTTTCCCGAGGCGGGCTACTCCCTGGATGGCCGCTCCACCGTGCTGCCCCGGCACCTGGGCGTGCTTCTCAAGCGAATGAAAGCGCCGGTGGTCACCGTTACCACCTGGGGAGCCTTTGCCCGGGACCCCCTGTACAACGGCTTGCAGCTGCGCAAGGTGCGGGTCTCCGCTGAGGCCCGGTGCATCCTAACCCCTCAGGAGATCCAGGAAAAATCTCTGGAGGAGCTGGATGCCCTGATCGACCAGGCCTTTTCCTTTGACCAGTTCGCCTGGCAGCGGGATAACCGGGTGCCCATTACCGAGCCCTTTCGGGCCGATGGCCTCCACCGGATGCTTTATAAGTGCGCCGCCTGCGGCGCTGAAGGGGCCATGGAGGGCAAAGGCACCCGCCTCACCTGCCATCGCTGCGGCAAAGCCTACGAAATGGACGCCTATGGCCAGTTAAAGGCCTTAAATGGAAAAACAGAGTTTCCCCACATTCCCCACTGGTTTGACTGGCAGCGGGCCCAGGTGCGCAAAGCCCTCCAGGAGGGGGCCTATCACCTGGATACGCCGGTGGACATCGCCATGCTGGTGGATCACAAGGCCCTCTACCAGGTAGGGGAAGGCCGCCTCCAGCACGGGCCCCAGGGCTTTGTGCTCACCGGCTGTGATGGCAAGCTCCATTATGAGCAATCGCCGCTGGCCAGCCATACCCTCAACGTGGATTACTTCTGGTATGAACTGGGCGATGTGATTGCCATTGGCGACCAAAACGCCCTGTACTACTGCTTTCCCAAGGGCAACAGCCTGGTCACCAAGGCCCGCCTGGCTGCCGAGGAGCTTTATCGGCTGGCCCGGGGATAATTTTCATGGTGCACTCTGCCCTAAAAAGACCAGTTTTGCGACGCAAAACTGGTCTTTTGCACAATAAAAACCAAAAATCGTTTTGCCTATTGACAATTTCCCTCATTCGTATTATAACTCCAAATTAAGATTATACACTTTTTGTATGATCTTACATTATCTAACCGATGAAAGCGCAAGCCACGAAAAGGGATCGGAAGCTTTTTCTGAAAGACCCGCATGGCTTTTTTCATCGATGCCTTTTTGACAGGAGGTTACATTGTATGGAAACTTGGCTGGTCATCCTGACCTTTCTGGGCGCAGCCCTGGCCCTGGTTTTCGCTGTGATCACAGCCCGTAAGGTGCTGAAATTCCCCGAAGGCTCCGACAGGATGAAAAAAATCTCTCAGTCCATCCGCCAGGGAGCCAACGCCTATCTAAAGCGTCAGTATAAAATCGTGGGCGTGTTCTTCGCCGCCATGTTCCTTGTTTTAGGGGTCATGGCCCTCACAGGCGCGCTGACCCCCTTTGTGCCCTTCGCCTTTGTAACCGGCGGTTTCTTCTCCGCCCTGTCCGGCTTTGTGGGCATGAAAATTGCCACGGCAGCCAACGCCCGCACCGCCTGCGCTTGTCAAAAGGAATTAAATCAGGGCCTGCGGGTGGCCTTCTCCGCAGGCAGCGTTATGGGCTTCACGGTGGTGGGCCTGGGCCTGTTGGATATTTCCCTTTGGTTCTTTCTGCTCAAGTATGTGTTTAACCTGGCCCCGGCGGATATTACCGGCGCTATGCTCACCTTCGGCATGGGCGCTTCCGCCATGGCCCTGTTTGCCCGGGTGGGCGGCGGCATCTTCACCAAGGCGGCGGATGTAGGCGCTGACCTGGTGGGCAAGGTGGAGGCGGGCATCCCCGAGGATGACCCCCGCAACCCCGCCGTGATCGCTGACAACGTAGGCGACAACGTGGGCGACGTGGCCGGCATGGGCGCTGATCTGTACGAATCCTATGTGGGCTCCATTATTTCCGCCTGCGCTCTGGGCGTGGCCGCCTTCGGCAGCCTCAATGCCATGGCCCTGCCCATGCTGCTGGCTGCCCTGGGCGTGGTTTGCTCCATCCTGGGCACCTTCCTGGTTAAGACCCGGGAGGGGGCGACCCAGAAGCAGCTGCTGCGGTCCCTGTCCCGGGGCACCAACTTTGCGGCCATCGTCATCGCCGTGGCCGCCCTGCCCCTGGTGTATCTGATTCTGGGCCCTGAAAACTGGACGCTGTATTTTGCCATTTTCGCAGGCCTGATCGCCGGTGTGCTTATCGGCCAGGCTACGGAATACTATACCTCTGAAAGCTACAAGCCCACCCGCCAGCTGGCCGAGGCCTCCCAAACCGGCACGGCCACCCTGGTCATCGGCGGCCTCAGCGTGGGCATGATGTCCACCCTGCTGCCCATTGTGATCATCGCTGTGTGCGTCATGGTGGCCTACTATGTGTCCGGCGGCGCTCAAAGCGCCAATATGGGCTTATACGGCATTGCCCTGGCGGCGGTGGGGATGCTCTCCACCCTGGGCATCACCCTGGCCACTGACGCCTACGGCCCCGTGGCTGACAATGCCGGCGGCATCGCCCAGATGGCCGGTTTGGATGAAAAGGTTCGGGAGCGCACCGACGCGCTGGATTCCCTGGGCAACACCACCGCCGCTACCGGCAAGGGGTTTGCCATCGGCTCCGCCGCCCTGACCGCCCTGGCCCTGATGGCCTCCTACATCGAAAAGGTTCAGTCCCTTCCCGGCGGCGCTGAAAAGATCGCTGACCTATCCATCACCAATCCCGGGGTGCTTATCGGCCTGTTCATCGGCGCGTGCCTGCCCTTTGTGTTTGCAGCCCTGACCATGCAGAGCGTGGACCGGGCGGCTGAAAGCGTGGTCATCGAGGTGCGCCGCCAGTTTAAGGAGTTAAAGGGCCTCATGGAGGGCAAAGCCGAGGCGGATTACGCCCGCTGCGTGGACCTGTGCACCAAGGCCAGCCTGCACGAAATGGTGGTGCCCACCCTGGTTGCTGTGGTGGCGCCGGTTGTCGTGGGCCTGGTGCTGGGCTGCACCGGCGTGGTGGGTATGCTGGCCGGGGCCACGGCCTCTGGCTTTTTGATGGCTGTGTTTATGTCCAACGCCGGGGGCGCTTGGGACAATGCTAAAAAGTACATTGAAGGCGGCGTTTACGGCGGCAAGGGTTCCGACTGCCACAAGGCTGCCGTGGTGGGCGATACCGTAGGCGACCCCTTCAAGGATACCTCCGGCCCGGCCATCAACATCCTCATCAAGCTCCTCTCCATGGTTTCCATCGTGTTTGCTGCCATCGTGGTCAACTTCTCCCTTTTGTGATCCCCTCCCCTTCACATATCAAAGGGTCAGCCCCGCCTTTATCGGCGGGGCTGATTCTTTTTGCCATAAATTTTTCCAAATTACCTATTGACAAGATAGGTAATGTCGCGTTATAATTCCACCAACCTACACGGTAGGTAGAAAGCAGGTGGCTTCATGGCCTTTGACTTTGAAAAGCTGGTACGGGCTAACTTCCGTTTCGGTCGAATGTGACGGCAGCGCTTTTTGATCCGCTCCCATCTCATTTGATTTTGAAAGGAAGGCAGCCTCATGTCGAATTACAAGTTTGAAACCTTGCAGCTCCACGCCGGTCAAGAAAATCCCGATCCCGCAACGGATGCCCGGGCGGTGCCCATTTATGCCACTACTTCCTACGTGTTTCGCGACTGTGCCCATGCCGCCGCCCGCTTCGGCCTGGCGGATGCGGGCAACATCTACGGTCGGCTGACCAACTCCACCCAGGCCGTTCTGGAGGAGCGCATCGCAGCCCTGGAGGGCGGCGTGGCGGCCCTGGCCCTGGCCTCCGGCGCAGCGGCCATCACCTACACCCTCCAGGCTTTAGCCCAAAACGGCGGCCACATCGTGGCTCAAAAAACCATTTACGGCGGCAGCTACAACCTGCTGGCCCATACCCTCACCAACTTCGGCGTCACCGCCTCCTTTGTAAACATTCACGATCTGGCCCAGGTGGAAGCCGCCATCCAGCCCAATACCCGGGCCCTCTCTATTGAAACACTGGGCAACCCCAACAGCGATATTCCCGATATTGACGCGCTGGCTGCCCTGGCCCATCGCCACGGCCTGCCCCTGGTGGTGGATAACACCTTCGGCACGCCCTACTGGGTTCGGCC
>JAFUPO010000397.1 GCA_017481185.1 Clostridia bacterium
AATAAATTTTTTTTCTTATCTCCACCCGGAGGGAACTATGCAAAGGGTCTTCGCTCCATCGTTCAATGAAAGGCGGCTCAGCCGCCCGGGTGGATACGGGATCCGCCCCTACGACGCGGTGTAGGGGGGCATTGCATATGCCCCCGTAGCGTAACACCCGGAAACAACTCAAACGAAGCGCATTGCCCCTTCGGGCACTGGGGTCCAGGGGGTCACCCCCTGGCGGGAGCTGGGGTCCAGGGGCTCAGCCCCTGGCGGGAACCGGGGTGCAGGGGCTCAGCCCCTGCCTCAGCCGCCCACCTTTTGAGTAGCTAAAACGCTTCACAACCCTTCACTGAGCACTTCCCTCAAATCGTACACGTACCCGTCCGTGGCGGCCCGGATGGCCCCTTCCATATCCTTTGAGGAGTCGTCATACACCCCAATAACCCGCATCCCCGCCTGTTTGGCGGTGCGGTCGGCGTTCAGATTATCGTCCAGAAAGGTGACCTCCTCCACCCCTTTGCCCATTCTTTGGGCTGCCATGCGATAAATTTCCGGGTCGGATTTGGTGGTTTGAAAATCCTCGCAGCTCCACACGTTTTCAAACAGCTCCCACAGGCCCAGGCGCTTTAAGCAGGGGTCCAGCACCGCATGGGGGCTGGCCGTGAGCACATGCAGGCTGTCGCCCCTTTGCTTCATGGCCTCCAGGGCCTCTTTGACCCCCGCCTTGGCGGGGATCTCATAGGCATAGGCGTGGAGCATCCGGCCGTTGATCAGGTCGATCATGGCCTCCAGGGGCTGGGGCGCGCCCAACTCGATAAAGTATTTCGCCGTGCCCACATACCCCAGGGGCGTGATGCGCTTGATCACATCCGGCGGGTAGGCCAGCTTGTTTTCTGCCAGGATGCCCAGCATAATGGCCGAATAGGCGGGCATGGAATCCACCAGGGTGCCGTCAAAATCAAACAAATAAGCTGCCATTGCGTTCATCTCCTGCCTTCCATTATATCCCTTGCCCCGCCGGGGCGCAACTGAAAGGTTGCCCTTTTCGCCCCGGCTCTTAAACCCAACAAGGGCGCTTTCCATAAAGGAAAGCGCCCTCTGTGCCTTAGTTCTCTTTCATTTTTCCCTTGCCCATCGCCAGGAGGCATCCGCCGCTGATGGCCAGCAGCGCCGCCCACAGGGCCAGGCGGCTGCTATCCCCCGTAGGCGGGAACTGCTCCGCCTTGGGCTCAACGATCACCGTCACCGTCCAGGTGCCGGTATCGCCGTTATCCGCCGTAAAGGTAAAGGTGCCCTTATAGGTGCTGGGGGCCAGCCCTTCGGGAATCGCCACGCAGGGAGCAGCGCTTTGGCCGGGGGCCAAGTCGCCGTCAAAGGAGCTCAGTTCAAGTACTCCCCCTCCCGTGTACCTCACGTCCAGCGCCACCTCGCCGGTGTTGGTCAAAAGGCCAACCACCTTCTGGGCAGCATAGCCCTGGGTCAGGGTCAGGGTGGTTTCAGGCTTCACGGTCATGATGCCCGTGGGCTTCACCACGGTGTATTTCACAGGCACCCGGTGCTCCACCCCTCCGGCGGTGATCACCAGCTCCGTGTCATACACACCTGCCGTGTTCTTTTGAGGCTGAATGGAAATCTGGGTCTGCAAGCCCTTTTCCACCGTAAAGGAGGGCAGATAGCTCCAGTTCTCCCCGCCCTGGGCGGTAATGGTGCACGGTATATTTCCCACCGCCAGGCTCTCCAGGCTCAGCATCTTGCCCTGGGGCTTGGCTTCCCCTTCCAGGATGGCGCCAAAGTCCAGCACCTGGGGGGTAATCCTCAGGGCGGGCAGGCCGGTGTATTTGAGGCTTACGGCGCCCGCCACATTGCTTCCGTCCTTGATGGTCAAGGTACCGATCTTCTCGCCCGCTATGCGCTGGCTGTCAGGAACGGCCTTCACCGCTGTGCTGGCAAAGGGCGCAAGGGTCACCGTGTCGGTATCCAGGTCGAAGCCCTCGCTGGCTTCCACCGTCAATTCCAGGGTGCGGCCGGTGTTGTTGGTGAGGCGCACTTCCATTTCAGCGGCTGCCTCCCCCACCGCCATTTCGCCCCAATCCAGGGTATCAGGCGCAGCGGTCAGGGCCTGAGCGCCTTCCACAGTAAAGGTCAGCGCCGCCTCCTGGGTTTCAAGGCCCTCGGCGCTCACCGTCAGCGTGCCGGTATGGATGCCCAGGGTGTTCACATTGGGCTGCACCGTCACCTGGGCGCTTTCACCCTTTGGCAAACTGGTCTTGGAAAAGCTGATGGCATACCCCGCCGTGGCCTGATAGGTCATTGCCAGGGTATCCATGCCAGTGTTGGTCACCGTCACGGTTTGATAAGCGGGCAGGGCGGCCCCCTGCTTGATCGTTCCAAAGTCCAGGGCAGCCGGGGTCACGGTAAAGGCCTTTTGGGCCAGCACCGTGTATTCATAGGTCAGGGTCACCTGGCAGTTATTGCTGCTCACAAAGGTCACCGATCCGGCGTATTGGCCGGGGGTCTGGGTGTCGGAGGGCTTGATGTTTACCAGGGTGCCTGCGCTGGGGCCCATCTGGCCGAAGGTGGGGATGCCCGTAACCGTCAAGGGGCCGGTCACCTGGGGGGTGGGATAGTTAATGGCCTTCGTGCCCTTGTTGATCAGGTACACATCCACGCCGTCGCCGATGGCCTGGCCCGCCGCAAACTCGCCCAGGTTCACATGGGTCGGGGCCAGATAAAGCTTGTATTCCGCTTCGCCCACAAGGAGGATGACCTGGCCGCTCTTGCGTGCGGTGCCCAGCTGGGCCGTCATATAGCCGATGAGGGTGTTTGCATTCAGCTGATCATTGGCCTTGATGCGCACCGTTACGGTCTGCATCTGCCAGGTATTGGAGGCTGCCTGGCCGGGATGGGTGGCTTCCACCGGGATCTCCAGCTTGTCCACCACCGTGCCGGCGTCATTGAGCAAATACAATTTGGTCAGGCCGCCGCTGTCTCCGACGGTGAGGGTCAGGGTGCCGGGGGCATTGCAGGCGTATTCAATGGTCTGCTCAAAAATGGTCTCCTGGCCCTTGATGACCTCCACCGGGTCATGCTGGGGGATATTCACCTTGGCGGCCTGGGGCAAAACGGTGTACGTCACCGGGATTTCAAGCAGCTTATCGCCGCCCTTCTCGGTTACGATGAGGCTGGTGCTCTTCTCTCCTGCGGCAGCGTTATCTGCCGGGCCAATCTTCAACTGCACGGAAGCTCCCGCAGGCAGGGGCTGCTCCGTCAGGGCCGCGCCTGCGCTGTTCATCACCGTCACATCGCCTGAAAAGGTCAGGGTCTGGGCCTGATCGGTCACATTCTTAAGGGTCACGGTCTTGCGGTTGGCGTCGGTCACCTCCCCCGCCACAAAGGTGCCCAGGTCGATTTCCTCCACATCCGCGGTGA
>JAFUPO010000398.1 GCA_017481185.1 Clostridia bacterium
ACTAAAACGGCAAACACGGCAAAGGCCGAGGGTGCTGGACAATCTGGGGCCGCTTCTGGTCACGGTGGCCCGAAGTTCCGGGCGGAGCCTGCTGGGGCCGGCGGGGCCGCTCCCGGCGATACCGGGGCGGCTGGCCCCAAACGGCCCAAGTTCCACGCCAAAAGCCAGCAGGAGCGGGTACGCGAGGCCAAGATACGCAGGGAGAAACGGGGCGAAAAGCTGGAAAAGGCACAGGAGAAGCTGGCCCGGCAGAAGCCCCCGAAAATGCCCGGCCCCGTCAAGAGGGCCGGGCAGATGGCAGCGGGCCAGACGGCGGCCTTTGTCCACGGCAAAATCTATCAGGCCGAGCATGAGAATGTAGGCATTGAGGGGGCCCACCGCTCCGAGCTGGTGGGCGAGGCCGTCCTGCGGAAAGGGACGCGCTACGCAAAGCGAAAAATCCGGGAGCACCCGGCAAAGGCGGCGCAGCGGGCCGAGTCCCGGTATGTCAAGGCCACAGCAGAGCACAACTACCGGGCCGCCATGCAGGAGCACCCGGAAATGGAGAAAAAGACCCTGTCCCAGCTCTGGCAGAGGCAGCGGCTGAAAAAGCAATACCGCAAACAGGCGCAGGAGGCCGCCAAGACCGGGGCAAAGGCCGCAGAGAAAACGGCGGTGACTACGGAAAAGCTGGCCGCCCGGACGGTGGCATTTATCAAGCGCCATCCCGTGGGTTTTCTGATCCTGCTGGCCTGCGTCCTGCTGATGGTGGCCCTCCAGTCCTGCGCTTCTTCCATGCTGACCGTTGGCAACGGGGCCATCGGAGCCATCGGCGCGTCCACCTATCCCGCCGAGGATAGCGACCTGCGGGGAGCCGAGGCCGCCTATTGCGATCTGGAGGCCGAGCTCCAGCACTATCTTGATAACTACGAAAGCACCCACGATTATGATGAGTACAACTTCGATCTGGACGAAATCGAGCATGACCCCTATGTGCTGCTGTCCATGATCAGCGCATGGCATGAGGGCGACTGGACGGTGGACGAGGTGCAGGGCACCCTGCAAATGTTCTTTGATAAGCAGTATATCCTGACCGAGTCCGTGGAGGTGGAGGTGCGCTACTACACCGAAACCGATACATGGACGGACGAGGAGGGTAACACCCACACCGACACCTATCAGGTGCCCTACGATTATTACATCTGCACTGTCACGCTGGAAAACTTCAACCTGTCCCATGTGCCCGTGTATATCATGGGCGAGGATCAGCTTTCCCGGTACGCCCTCTACATGGCAACGCTGGGAAACAGGCCCTACCTGTTCCCCTCGTCCTCTTATGTGGGGAAATACATCGACAATCCCCCGCCGGAGTATGAGGTGCCCGAGGCCCACCTTTCAGACGCCGACTTTGCGGCCATGCTGGAGGAGGCGGAGAAATATCTGGGCTACCCTTATGTATGGGGCGGCAGCTCCCCCTCCACGTCCTTTGACTGCTCCGGGTTTGTGTCCTATGTGCTGAATCAGACGGGCCGGAACGTGGGGCGGCTGGGAGCCCAGGGACTTTACAACTACTGCACCCCCACCAGCTCCCCCGCGCCGGGCGACCTCGTTTTCTTTGTGGGCACCTATGACACACCGGGCGTTTCCCATTGCGGCATCTATGTGGGGGACGGGATGATGCTTCATTGCGGCGATCCCATCCAGTATTCCAGCCTGAACACAAGCTACTGGCAATCTCATTTCTTCGCCTACGGGCGACTACCCTAAAAGGAGGTACGATATGGCAATCAGCAAGAGCGCGAAAATCCACGCGGAAATAGAAAAGGTAAAGGCCAAGATCGCGGAACAGCAGGCCCGGCTCAAGGAGCTGGAGCAAAAGCACCGGGAGGCCGAAAACGAGGAAATCGTTGATATTGTCCGGGGCATGAGCATTTCCCTTGACCAGCTCCCCGTCCTGCTCCAGTCCATCCGGGCCGGGGAAACTTCTGGTCACGGTGGCCAGAAGCTGGCCGAAACGGAAAGCAAGGAGGTGGGCGAATGAAACGGTATAGGATGATGGCGGCGGCGCTGTGCGCCGTCGTTCTTATGTGCGGCTTTTCCACCACGGCCTATGCCGGGGGCGGCGACGAGGCCGAGCAATGGGAGGGCCTTGCGCCCACCGACCAGCTCCCGGAGGAAACGCCGGAGCTCGTCCCCGGCGAGGGCTTTGACGAGGAGGGCAACCTTGTGACCCGCGACCTGCTCTATGACGAGCACACCAACAAGCAGTTTATCACCGTCCAGACCAACGGCGGCAATACATTCTATATCGTCATTGACTACGATAAGCCCGTGGACGAGGACGGCGAACAGTACGAAACGTACTTTTTCAG
>JAFUPO010000399.1 GCA_017481185.1 Clostridia bacterium
AAGATTCTGCAAAACGCGTAAAAAGCATCGTGCGCTGCTCGCTGGTCGCGGTGACGCCGTGGCTTATGCTGTTTCTGTGGTCGGCGCACACAAAGAACAATTTTGATTACGCTACAGAAACCATACACGCCCTGAGCGTTGAGAATTATGCAGCGGTGTTGGGCGAGAAAACCTGGGATGATATTGCAGCCATTACAAAGGGCTACTGGAGCAAGTATTTGGAGATTCAATCGCCTGAAATCGTTATGCTGATCTTCTTTGATTGCAGCTTGCTTGTGGCATCATCGGTGCTTGCATTGTCTGAAAGAAGGTATGATGCAAAGAAACTGATGTGGTTCGCTCTGAAGCTGAATGGGGTTTTGATATGCTATGCGGTTGGCCTTTGGGCGATGTATCTGCTTTCAATGCCCCCTGACGAAGCAATGACTGTAAACGGCTTTGAAAGATATTTGTGCGGATTTCTTGTTTGGATGTACGGCTACAGCTTGTGGAGATTGCTGGGTTGGTACGCTGCAAATGAAAATAATACCAGGCTTGTTGCGGGGCTAATGTGCATATGCCTAACAATATCCTGCCTGGGATATATGCTGAAAAGAGAAAGCCTCGTATCTTATCATTCTGGTAAAGTGGATAGATATGATCGGATCGTGCAGCAATTGGAAGAGTATAATCCTGATGAATATTATACGCTGCTTTATCCCGCAAACGGGTACGACTGGTTCTGTATGCGCTATAAACTATGGACTGCTGATTTGGACTGGCGCAGCCAGATTAGCGCTGAGGATGCGGAAGATATTATTAGCTACTACGACTACTTGATCGTTCTGGATCAAACGGAGGCCGTGAAAAAAGTGTTGGCGCCGTATGTGGCAGGTCCTGAGTATACGGGCGGCTATCAAGTGACTTGGGAGGATGAATTGGTATTGATCCCGGCGATGTAATTTCGATTTGTGAAGGCGTCCCTGCTGCAATATGGCGGCAGGGATCTTTTGACTCGTAACAATAGGCAGGATGCCCTGAAAAAAGGATAAAATAAGGATGCAATCCCGTTAGAAATAGTGTATAATAAATGGGTGACTTTCTGATAAGGAGCTGCCATGGAGCGCGTGAAGCATTTGAAACGGTTCAAACAGGGGATCATTCTGGCAGCGGTTATCGCTATGGCCGGGTTGGTATGGGCAGCGGTCGCCTGGCTGCTTCCGAGTTTGACACCGATGCCGGATGCAGTGCTCCCTTCTCCGGAGTTGATGCAGGCCGCGCAGGGCCTGGATGAGATCACCATCGACGCTTCCTTTGAACCTGAAAATAGCAGGCTGACAGCTACCCAGACCCTGCGGGTGAAAAATCGGGCAGGGGAGAGGCTGAACAGCCTGGTGCTGCGAACCTACGCCAATGCCTTTCAGTCGATAGAGATCAGCCCCGCAGCGACGGAGGAGATGTTTGACAGCTGTTACCCCAACGGGTTTTCGGCGGGCGGCATCGCTATTTCTAGCCTAACAGTCAACGGGATGTCAAAACCCGTGACTTATCTGGATGAAGCTCAGACGGTGCTCTCCATTGAGCTGCCCGGTGGCTGGGAACCAGAGCAATGGCTCACCGTGACCCTGGCATACGATTTGACTATTCCGGAGGCGCGGTATCGATTTGGCCGCGCCGGAAGGATCTGGACCCTGGGAAACGTGTTCCCCCAAGGGGCAATGTATGAAAACGGCGCTTGGCGGCAGGAAGGTTACTTCCCTATTGGGGATCCCTTTGTATCCCAATGCGTTAACTATGATGTGACTCTTCGGCTGCCGGAGGGCTACCAGCCCGGAGCCACCGGCTACGCTAAGGGAGAGGATGGCGTTTACCGCTATCAGGCCTTGGCAGCGCGCGACTTTGCCCTGACGCTTATTGAAAAGGGCGTAGCCTTGGCCAAAACGGCGGGGGAGACCCTGGTGCTGGCAGTGGGCGAGAGCCGCAGTCAGGCAGAGCAAATGTTAAAATTTGCATATCAGGCGTTAGAATGTTATAATAAACGTTACGGCATCTATCCCTATCCCAGCCTGACGGCCGTGGCGGCGGAGATTCCCTTTGGCGGCGTGGAGTACCCCGGGCTGGTGATGATCGGTAAAGAGGTTCTCAATGCCGAGGATGATAGCCTGGAGATCACCGTAGCCCATGAGGTAGCCCATCAATGGTGGTATGCCGTGGTGGGATCCGATCAGTACTACGAGGCCTGGCAGGATGAAGCTCTGTGCGAATATGCCCTGCTGGACTACGTGGCCCAATACTATGGGGAAGCAGCCCGCCAGAATCTGGCCTTTGAACGGTTTGAGACCGCCATGCGGGTGACGGTGCCCCAGGGGGTAACGCCGGGCAGCCCCATCGACTACTTTGGCGAACTGCCGGAATATACCCTGGTAACCTATCGCCGGGGCGCGGCTCTGATGGTAGCGCTTGAAAACGCCCTGGGCCGGGAAGGCTTACGTGAAGCCCTCCAAGCTTATTATGCTGACAATGCCTTCCAGCTGGCCAGCCGCCAGGATTTTAAGGAGGCCTTGAAAAAGGTTTCCGGTTCTGACTGGTCTGCCCTGATGGAGGATTACTTGGATACCTATATCATCAACTAGAAGCAGGTGCAAATGATGAAGGATCATCTGAACAATACAGCGGTGCTCATCCCCTCTTTGGAGCCGGATGACAAACTGGTGCCCTACCTTAAGGAGCTGCTGGCTGAAGGCCTACAGGTCTTGGTAGTGGACGATGGCTCCAGCGAAAAGTACCAGCCCATCTTCAAGGAGGCAGAGAGCCTGGAAGGCTGCTGGGTCACTCACCATGAAGTAAACAAGGGCAAGGGCGAGGCCCTCAAAACGGGCTATCGCTTCATCAAGGCATCGGAGGCCTTCAAGGGTTGCCAGCAGATTGTGACCGCCGATGCGGATGGCCAGCATATCCTGCCGGATGTGCTCAATGTAGCCAAAGCAGCCAGCGAAAAGCCCGCAAGCCTCATCCTGGGCAGCCGTGATTTTTCGTTGCCCCAGGTGCCGCCAAAGAGCCGCTTTGGCAACCGCACCACCAGTTTTGTATTCTGGCTGTTGTATTCTCAATGGCTGCCGGATACACAGACCGGTCTTAGAGGCTTTGGCCGGGAGCTGCTAGACTTTATGATCGACGTGGAGGGCAGCCGCTTTGAGTATGAGATGAATGTGCTCATTGCCTGCTCCCGTCAAAAGGTACCCATGGAGGTGGTCACCATTGAAACGGTGTATCACAACGAAAACTCAGGCACCCACTTCCACCCCATTCGGGACAGCATCAAGATTTATAAGGTTATTTTGAAGAACTTTTTCAAGTTCATGTCCTCCTCCTTCATCGGCACGGGCATTGACTTGATCCTCTGCTTTATCCTGTTTGATGTATTGCGCAACGCGGGCCTGGAGCCTGAGAGCCTGCGCATCACCGCTGCCACAGTCATTGCTCGGGTGGTGAGCGCCAGTGTCAACTTTATGCTGAACAAGAATTTTGTGTTCAAGCTCAAGAACCATGGCAGCAGGGCGCTGGTGCGGTATATTATTCTATGTATCTGCATTGCCGCCATGTCCTCCACTGGCGTGACGCTGCTTCATGCTGGCCTGAGCATGAGCGACAAGATTGCCAAGGTGATCTGCGATACCCTCTTGTTCTTCTTAAGTTATCGGGCCCAGCGCAGCTGGGTGTTTGACGATAAGGATGCCCGAAAGGAGACGAGCGCATGAAGAAAGGCATGATCTGGCTGCTGGCAGCAGTGACCGCCGCCTGGCTGGCGCTGCTTCCCTTGGCCATTCCCTCCGGTGCGGTAACGCCTGAGGCACAAAGGGCCTACGAGGATGAAATGTACGTGGATGACGAATACGCTTTCCTTTTTGAGGAGTAATGAAGGAGGTACCCTGATGAAGAAACTTTTATGGGCCCTGTGCCTGGTTTGCCTGATGATCCCCTGCCTGGCTGTAGCTGAAATGGCCCTGCCTGTGGACGAGACCCCTGGCTATGTGCCCAATCCCGATGCCTTCACGGAGACCGGCTATGAGGATGAAAGCATCTCTGTGAAAGTGGAGATCATTGAACAGGATGGGGTGCAGTTTCATGTGGCCCATGTGACCATTGAGCACCCCAGCCAGCTGCGCACGGCCCTGGCAAGCAAGTATGGCAGCACCAAAACCAACAAGCCTTCCAACATCGCCAACAAGAATAACGCGGTGGTGGCTATGAACGGCGACTATTATTCCAAAAGGGATTACGGCCTGGTGATCCGCCAGGGTACCTTCTATCGCAAGAAGGCTTCCAAGGTACTGGACTTTTTGGCCATTGATGAAAACGGCGATTTCCATATCCTGCCTAAGACCGACGCGGCAAAGCTTCAGGAGCTGATGGCGGAGCATACCATTATTAACGGCTTTACCTTTGGCCCTTCCCTGGTGATCGACGGCGTGGTGCAGCAGATGCCTGAAAAGTATGAGTTCAACATCCATCGCCAGGAGCCCCGCAGCGCCTTTGGTCAGGTGGGTCCCCTGTCCTACGTGATGGTGGTGGCTGACGGCCGTACCGATGCCTCCGAGGGCGTGAAGTGCGCTGATTTGGCGGTGTTTATGAAGGACACCCTGGGCTGCATCCAGGCCTTTGCCCTGGATGGCGGCGGCACGGCTACCCTGGTGTTCAACGGTGAAATGTATAATCACCCCAAGGGCGGTGAACGCTCCAGCAGCGACATCATCTATTTTGCCACCGCTGTGGACGGCGGCTTTGAAAGCACTGAAGAATAAGTAAGAGAGGGGCATGGGAATGACCTACCATCCCTACGGGATCTGGCTGGCAGCAGCGGGGGCGCTGACCCTTTTGGCTATGGCCTTAACAGCCCGTAAATTTGAACTGCCTAAGGGTACAATCGCTTTATTTGGAGCCATCGGCGTGCCCCTGGCCCTGGTGTGCGCTCGGGTGGTGTATGCCCTGGCGGATATCGGCTATTTCACGGTGACCATCTCCCAGCCTGCCAAGATGCTCAATTTCTGGGATGGCGGCTACTCGCTCTTTGGCGCTTGCTTGGGATTGGTTCTGGCGGCGTGGCTCACT
>JAFUPO010000400.1 GCA_017481185.1 Clostridia bacterium
CATGTGCAGAAGGCCCAAAAAGCCGCAGTGGAAGCCATAGCCCAGCGCCATGGAGGTTTCCGGCTCAAAGGCAAGAGAAGCGTCGTTCCTGCGCAGCTTTTCTAAAGCGTCCTTCAGGTTTTCATAATCCGCGCCGTCGGCGGGATAAATGCCGCAGAACACCATGGGCGTCACCTGCCGGTAGCCGGGCAGGGGCTCGGGCGCAGGCCGGGCCGCATCGGTGATGGTATCGCCTACCCGGGTATCCCGCACATCCTTGATGGAAGCGGCGATGTAGCCCACATCGCCGGGCAAAAGCTCCGCGCAGGGCTGATAGCCCG
The DNA here is from genome assembly GCA_017481185.1 of Clostridia bacterium. Next base: position 321 of record JAFUPO010000400.1, read on the forward strand.
GGGCGAAGGTGCCTACTTCCACAATATCAAACTCGCCCTTGCCAGCCATCAGGCGCATACGCATACCGGGGGTTACCTTGCCGTGCATCACCCGCACAAAGCAGATAGCGCCCTTGTAATTATCATAGAAGGCGTCAAAGATCAGGGCTTGCAGGGGCGCGTCGGCATCCCCCTGGGGCGGGGGAATGTGGGTCGCCACGGCTTCCAATACATCCTCAATGCCGATGCCCACCTTGGCAGAGATCAGGGGCGCATAGGAGGCATCCAGGCCGATCACATCCTCGATCTCCTGGCGCACCACCTCGGGCTGGGCGCTGGGCAGATCGATCTTGTTGATTACCGGCACCACTTCCAGATCGTGGTCGATGGCCATATACACATTGGCCAGGGTTTGCGCCTCAATGCCCTGTGTGGCATCCACCACTAGAATGGCGCCCTCGCAGGCGGCCAAGGCCCGGCTGACCTCATAGGTGAAGTCCACATGACCGGGGGTATCAATAAGGTTGAAAGTATACTCCTGCCCATCCTTGGCCTTGTACTTCAAGCGCACGGCCTTGCTTTTGATGGTGATGCCCCGCTCTCTTTCCAGCTCCATGCTGTCCAGAATCTGCTCCACCATATCCCGCTGGGCGAATACGCCGGTCTTTTCCAAAATACGGTCCGCCAGGGTGGACTTGCCATGGTCGATATGGGCAATGATGCAGAAGTTGCGAATATGATCCAAACGGCTGTTGGCCAAAGGTGATCCCTCCACGATAAGGCTATTCAATCATCTTATCATAACGGATTTTGGGTCTAAATGCAAGCGCAGGTTACAGGCATATCCTGCCCAGCTCCGCGCATAGGATGGGGCGAAGGAGGGGGCGGTATGCGCCGGTTGATTATGGTACTGATTGTGCTGCTGTTGGTGCTGCCAGCCTCTGGGGAGGTCAAGGATGCGCCGGAGGGCAGAAAATGGATTTGGGTGGACGTGAACCTTAAACGGCTGACCCTCTACGAGGGCAAAAGGGTGCTGAAAAGCTACCCTGTTGCCACCGGCACCACAGAAAATCCAACCCCCTTGGGCATCTATTACATCAACAGCCGCTTTGCCGGGGAGATGTCAGGCTTCGGCACAAGATTCCTGGGCCTGAACGTGCCCTGGGGCCAGTACGGGATCCATGGCACCAACAAGCCGGAGAGCATCGGCGGCAACGCCTCCCACGGCTGCATCCGTATGCGGGTAAAGGATGCGGAGGAGCTCTATGCCGCTGTGCCCAACTGGACCATGGTGGTTATTGAGGGCGGCCCCTATGGGGATTTGGATACCTGGCTGCGGCCTTTGCAATCCGGGGACCGGGGAAGCCATGTCAGGGCGGTACAGAACCGGCTGCGGGTCCTGGGCTATGCTGTGGGCCGCGCCGATGG
>JAFUPO010000401.1 GCA_017481185.1 Clostridia bacterium
TGCAATAATGCTAAATCTAATTAATTCCAGCCACGTCGCATTAACATACGTCTATTTTGAAGGCGACACAATCAATGTATCAAGAAGGACAGAATCTGCTTTCTGGAAAATGACATTGGAATTTCCCCGCTTTACTACTGGGATTCACACCTTGTTTGGTACGGCAGCGATTGGTTGTAGTCCTGTAAACCTTTTAAATCAGGTAGTGTAAGAAATTTCCCTTAAAATGTGAATACATTTTCCCCTCTCCCTATGGAGAGGGGGTTTATGATACGTTGCCAATAAGGCGCTCGCCATGGTAGAATAAATTCATCCCGATTATCAAAAGGAGCCGCATATGCGCCGTTTATTATCGATCCTGATGGTATTGATCCTCTCCCCCATGCTGGCCAGCGCCGACGCTTTTGACGGTTATGTGAAGGAGCCTTTCGTGTGCGCAAGGTGGTGGGCGGGGGCTGTGATCATCGCCAATGGTTATAAGCGCGCCAGCAGCATTGACGCTGTGGTAACCCTGGCCCGAGAAATAATGGAAAAGACACAGGAGTTGGCGCCATAATATAAAGCGCCCGCAGGCAATGCACGCGGGCGCTTTTTGTGTCAGGGTTTTTCAGCCACCTGGCCGTTCTGATAGGGGATGACCCATTTCTCCTCCAGAAAAGCCATACGCTTGGTGAGGAAGTTCTTCACATAGTCGATGTTTTCCTGGTAGTTGGCGCCGGTCTGGATATCCCGGCCCTTGGCATTAAACACCGGCCAGCGCTTAAAGTTCATGCTAGATGTGCCCTCCAAATAGGCAGCATAGTCGTCAATGGAGGTCACCGTTTCGCTGCTCTCGCCCAGCATGGATGCCAGAATGGGCTGGAACACCGTTACATACAGCTCCTGCGCCCGCCAGCGGAAGTCATCCTTGCGGTAGGCGGCCGGGAACCAGTAATAGCTCTGCTCATAGTCCTCCGCCACGCCCAGGCCCTCGGGAGCCGCTTTGGTCTTGGAGCCGTAGTTGCCGTAGGCGTTGTCATAATCCCAGACGGGGCCTGCCAGCACCTTGGTGCTGATGCTGTCCTCAGGCTTGTAATAATACTGGCTGGACTTGTTGCCGTCAAAGTTCTTCACGATTTCCTCGATCAGATACTTTTTCACAAAGCTGTCCATATCAATGAACTCAGAGTAGTGCTTGCCGCTGGTGGGATCGACGCCGTCTTGGCTGCGCAGGCCGTTTTCAATGCTCTGCATCAGCCGAGCCACATAAATGGTCTGCTCCTTGCTGGCGTACTCAGGCTCCTTGATTACGATGGGCTGGCCCTTCTTGGTGGTGATGCCGCTGGCTTCCTCATCGTAGCGGTATTCCAATTCCAATTCCAGCAGATACCCGCCGGTGATGTCTTCCGGGTCATTGGGAATATCCTTCCCCTTGCGGGTGGCGATCTTGGGCTGAGCATAGCCAAAGCGCTTGTATTCATCCAGATCCTTGTCGTTCACAGCCTCGGTGGCCTCCTCCAGGTCCTGGATCTCGATGCGGTTATCGCCGATCTGCACCTTGGTGCACATTTCATAGCTGCCGTAATACTCATTGTTGATGTACACATCGCAGAAGTCAGACTTGGGCGTATATTCAAGCCCCGCCGCCCGAGCCATCTGGACGGTGAGGGTATTGCGCAGAAGAGAATTATCCCGGAAGTTGGCCAGCAATATCCAGGTCTTGTGCTTGCCCATGCCGAACAGATCCGTCTTTTCAGCCAGCTTGATCTGATAGGGCTTTTTGTTCAGGTGGAAGGTGGCATTGCCCCGGCCCTTGATTTCCTCCAAGTCGCCGTCATAGGCCACGGCGCCATCGGCATAGAGCATCAGCAGTTTGCCCGTTTCCTCATTGCCCTTTTTCTTGTGGATATAGTCCAGATTGCCGGATTCTGTTTCAATAAACAGCGTCGCCACATTGCTAGACTGCATCACATTGAGGGTATAGCTCTTTTTGCCGTTCATAAGCGCATAGCTTTCGCCGGGAACAAGGGGGAAGCTATCGCCGTTTTTAACTGTTTCGCCATTGATCGAAAGGCTCTCAGGGCCGGTAAAATGCAGCTTCACGCTTTCCGGCTGGGCGCAGGTGGGCAGAAAGAGGTAATAGACCTTTTCCTTGGTGCTGTACCACCAGTGGATGGCGTCGCTGTCATCCTCGGGGCTGTTGGCGATCACGTCTGTAACCCACAGATCATCCAATTTGGCTGCCATGGCCACGGCAGGCAGGCTCAGGGCAAAGGCCAGCAGTAACAGAATTGCAATCTTACGCATAATGGGCCTCCTTAACGTTAAGGTTCCTGTGCGATTTGACCGTTCTGGTAGGGAATGACCCATTCCTTATCCAGGAAAGCCATACGCTCCTCAATGAAGTTCTTTACAAAGTCCAGATTCTCCTGATAGTTGGCGCCGGTCTTGATGGGCCGGGATTTGATATTGAAAACCGGCCAGCGCTTGAAGTTCATGGCAGCGGAGGCCTCCAGCTTTTCCCCATAGGCGTCAATTGAGGTTACCGTATCGCTGCCCTCGCCGGTCATGGCTTCTAGAATCGGCAGGAAAACTGTGGTGTACAGTTCCTGTGCCCGCCAGCGGAAATCCTCCTGCCGGTAGGCAGCCGGGAACCAGTAATACTTGGTGGACCAATCGTTGTTAATGCTGAACTTTGCGCCGGTGGCGTCCGCCTGCTTATTGCCTTCGTTTCCGTAGGCATTATCATAATCCCACACCGGGCCTGCCATCAGCTTGGTGCTGACACTGTCCACCGGCTTATAGAAGAACAGGCTGGACTTATTGCCGTCATAATTCTTGGTGATTTCCTCGATCAGGTACTTTTTCACAAAGCTGTCCAGATCGATCAAATCCGTATAGTGCTTGCCGGAGGTGGGATCAACGCCATCCTTGGCCCGGATGCCGTTTTCGATATACTGCATCAGGTTGGCCACATAGACCGTTTGAGCATCCGTGGCGTATTCAGGTTCCTTGATCACAATGGGCTGGCCCTTCTTGGTGGTAACGCCGCTGACCTCATCATCGTAGCGATGAACCTTTTCAAACTCCAGCAGATACCCACCGGTAATATCCTCAGGATCGTTGGGGATACTGAAGCCCTTGCGCTTGCCCGGCTTTGCCGTGTTGTAGCCGAAGCGCTTGTATTCGTCCAGTTCCTTATTGTTCACTTCTTCGGTGGCTTCTTCCAGGTCCTGGATCTCGATGCGGTTATCGCCAATCTGCACCTTGGTGCTCATTTCGTAGCTGCCGTAATACTCATTGTTGATGTACACATCGCAGAAGTCAGACTTGGGCGTATATTCAAGCCCCGCCGCCCGGGCCATCTGGAAGGTGAGGGCATTGCGCAGAAGGGAATTATCGCCGTAATTGGCCAGCAGAATCCAGGTCTTGTGCTTGCCCATGCCGAACAGATCCGTCTTTTCAGCCAGCTTGATCTGATAGGGCTTCTTGGGCTTGGGGAAGGTGCCGTTGCCCCGGCCCTTGATTTCCTCCAAATCGCCGTCGTAGGCCACGGCGCCATCGGCATAGAGCATCAGCAGTTTGCCGGTTTCTTCGTTGCCCTTGCGCTTATGAATGTAATCCAGATTGCCGGACTCCGTTTCAATAAACAGCGTCGCCACATTGCTGGACTGCATCACATTGAGGGTATAGCTCTTTTTGCCGTTCATAAGCGCATAGCTTTCGCCGGGAACCAGGGGGAAGCTATCGCCGTTTTTAACTGTTTCGCCATTGATCGAAAGGCTTTCAGGGCCGGTAAAATGCAGCTTCACGCTTTCCGGCTGGGCGCAGGTGGGCAGAAAGAGGTAATAGACCTTTTCCTTGGTGCTGTACCACCAGTGGATGGCGTCGCTGTCATCCTCGGGGCTGTTGGCGATCACATCTGTAACCCACAGATCATCCAATTTGGCTGCCATGGCCGCCACAGGCAAAAGCAATGCCAATATAATTGTAAAAAGAACGACGATCCTGCGCATAAGCGTCCTCCTTAGGGGAAATTTTGCCATGTAAAATTATAATATAATGGGAAAGTAAAGTCAAAGGCTGAATATTATTCCATCTTCGTTTATTGACGCTTGTCGAATCCTGCTATATAATGGAAGCGCGATGGAGGCCATAATTCAGAAAGGTGGTTGACTCTTATGAGCGCACGGGAATTGAATCAATTAATGGGCGCTATGAACGGCATCATGGTTAGCTTTAGCAGCTACATCATTGCAGCCGTGCTTTCTACAGTGGTTTTGACCTATGGTATCCGCTGGTTTATATTCAAAAAGGCCGGTGAAAAGGGCTGGAAGGCCCTCATCCCCTTCTACAGCGATTACATTAATTATAAAATCGCCTGGGATAGCCGCATCTATGTGTCGCTGCTAGTAGCCATGGTGGCCAGCTTTTTGGTAGGTGCCATCTGCGGCTGGATCAATCCCGTCTTTGGCAGTGTCGTTTCCACCATTTGCAATACAGCCGTTATGGGCGCTCAAGCCATTGCGGGCATGATTCTGCAATTTAAAATGGCCCGTGCCTTTGGCCGCAACGATTATTTTGCCGTTGGCCTGTACTTCTTGGGCTCTGTATTTACAGCCATCCTGGCCTTTGGCGACGCCCAGTATAAGGGGCCCACGCAGGATGGCATCGGCGTACCCAAGTTTGTTAACGATCTGGGGCAGAAGGCCTCTGCGGCTGCAGCCAATGCAGCCAGTGCCGCTGCACAGCAGCTCCAGCAGCATCAGCAACAACAGCAGCAGGGCTACCCGCAGAATTATCCCCAGCAGCCTGGTTATCCGCAAAACTATCCCCAGGCAGGCTATCCCCAGAACTATCAGCCCCAGCCTGGCTATCAGCAGCCTGGCTATCCCCCGCAGCCCCAGCAGGCTGCGCCCCGAGCCGGTCGGCGCACCCAGCGCAATAGCGGTCAGTATGACCAGTTCAACCAATAAGCGCTTTCGTCTCCGGCGATAAGCTTGTCACCTCCTCTGGCTTGTGATATAATAGATTCACTAGCCAGAAGGAGGCCTTTTTTTCATGGACGCACTTCAGAAGAAGCCGATCATTTTTTCGGGTATTCAGCCCTCGGGAACCCTAACCCTGGGCAACTATATTGGCGCTCTGCGCAACTTTCCCCTTTTGCAGGATGATTACGATTGTATCTATTGCGTGGTAGATATGCACGCCATCACCGTTCGCCAAGACCCTGCCCAGCTGCGCCGCCGCTGCCAGGAGCTGGCTGCTATCTACATCGCCAGCGGCATTGACCCCCAAAAGAGCCTGATCTACTGCCAGAGCCATGTGTCCGGCCATGCGGAGCTGAGCTGGATTCTCAATTGCTTCACTTACATGGGCGAACTGAACCGCATGACTCAGTTCAAGGATAAGGCGGCCAAGCACGCTGATAACATCAATGCCGGTTTGTTCACCTACCCGGTGCTCATGGCGGCGGATATTCTCCTTTATCAGACCAATCTGGTGCCTGTGGGCGTTGACCAGAAGCAGAATCTGGAATTATGCCGCGACATCGCCCAGCGGTTTAACGGCGTATACGGCAACGTGTTCACCGTGCCGGAACCCTATATTCCCAAGGTTGGCGCCAAGATCATGAGCCTCCAGGAGCCCACCCGCAAAATGTCTAAGTCTGATCCTGAGGAGACCTACATTGCCCTCTTGGACGGCCCCGACGCTATCCGCCGCAAGATCAAGCGGGCCGTGACCGACTCCGATGGCGAGATTCGCTTTGATCCCGAAAACAAGCCCGGCGTCAGTAACCTGCTGAGCATCCTCAGCGCCTTGGGCGCAGGCTCCATTGAGGATTTGGTGGCTGAGATGAACGGCATGGGCTATGGGCAGCTTAAGAGCCGCGTCACCGACTGTGTGATCGCCGCTTTGGAGCCTCTCCAGGCCGAGTTTAACCGCCTGATGGCTGATAAGGGTTATCTCCAGTCCGTCATTGACGAGAACGCTCAGAAGGCCAATTACCTGGCCAATAAGACCCTGCGCAAGGTGCAGAAGAAGATCGGCTTTGCCGCTCGGTAATAGGCCCCAAATATGCGAGAACCCCTTCCTTTTACAAAAGGAAGGGGTTCTCGCGCTCTCCTCAAGGAAAACCAGGGGATCATCCCCTGCACCCCAGTTCTCGAAGCAGCTTGCGCCCTCCAGCCAAGCTTCCTCCGAGTGCTTCTTTTTTATAATGAAGTTCTTTGAAGAGGGAGCGCGAGGGAGGAATCTTTCTTTCAAGAAAGCTCCTCCCTCGCAAATTCTTACACCCTATATTCCTTCCAAGGTTCGCCGTCGATGGTCTTCCAGGTGAAGAGGCCGGATTCGAAGACGAGATAGCCGTGTGGGGAGTTTTCCTTGGGGATGGAAAGGGAGCCGGGGTTCAGATAGGTATAGCCCTCGCCCTTTTCGCACACCGGCACATGGGTATGGCCGTGGAGGAGAATCTCACCAGCGGGCAGGGGCGGCAGCTGGGCCGTGTTGTACAGATGCCCGTGGGTGGCAAAAATGGATACGCCATCCACATGAATAAGCGCGTAGTCCGCCATCATGGGGAAAGCCAGCACCATCTGATCCACTTCGGAATCACAATTGCCCCGCACGCACAAAATCTCCTTAGCCAGGGGATTCAGCGCCTCGATCACCTGCTTGGGGTCATACTCCCGGGGCAAATCATTCCGGGGCCCGTGGTACAGGATATCCCCCAGCAGCACCAGCCGGTCGGCCTGCTCACGCTTGTAGGCCTCCACCAGCTTCTTGGCGTAATAGGCCGAACCATGCAGATCTGACGCGATCAACAGTTTCATCATTATTGCTCCTTTCTTTGCGAGAGGGACCTTTCCTTGTAGAAAAAGGAAAGGTCCCTCTCGCGCTCTCCCTAAAGGAAAACTATTTAGCTATTCATCTGGAAGCACCTATGAAGATGCTGTTGGTCCATCAGGCGCCGGGGTGCAGGGGATCATCCCCTGCCAAAGGAAAGGTTCTCGCATAAACTACACGCCTTAGCTTCCCAGATATGCCTTGCGCACATCATCGTTGACCAGCAGATCGGAAGCCTTGCCTTCCATGCTGATGCGGCCGGTTTCCAGCACATAAGCACGGTCAGCCACAGACAGGGCCATCTGAGCGTTCTGCTCAACCAGCAGAATGGTGGTGCCAGCCGCATGGAGCTCCTTGATAATATCAAAGATCTGCTCCACCAGGATGGGCGCCAAGCCCATGGAGGGTTCGTCCAGCATAAGCAGCTTAGGCTTGCTCATCAGCGCCCGGCCCATGGCCAACATTTGCTGCTCGCCGCCGGACAGGGTGCCGGCGATCTGCTTTTCACGCTCCTTGAGGCGAGGGAAACGAGTAAACACATCATCCAGTGATGCAGCAATCTCACCAGCAGGGCGGGTATAGCCGCCCATTTCCAAATTTTCACGCACGGTCATCTGCTGAAAGATGCGGCGGCCTTCAGGGCACAGGGCCATTCCCTGAGACACTACCTTACTGGCAGGCGTGGAACCCAGATCCTTGCCGTCAAAGGTGATATGGCCGCTGCGGGGCTTAAGCAGGCCCGCAATGGTGTTCAGGGTAGTGGACTTGCCCGCGCCGTTCGCGCCGATCAGGGTTACGATCTCATCCTCATGCACTTCAAAGCTGATGCCCTTAATGGCATGGATCGCGCCGTAATAAACGTTGATATCCTCAACCTTTAACAGACTCATCCTCAGCCCTCCTTTTGCTTGCCCAGATAGGCCTCAATCACCGTGGGGTTGGACTGGATTTCATCCGCCGTGCCCTTGGCGATGATCCGGCCGTAGTTGAGCACGCAGATGCCCTCGCAGATGCCCATAACCAGGCGCATATCATGTTCGATAAGCATCACAGCGATCTGGAACTGATCCCGAATCTTGATAATGTTCTTCATCAATTCTTCGGTTTCATGGGGGTTCATGCCAGCGGCAGGCTCGTCCAGCAGAAGAATGGAGGGATTGGTGGCCAGGGCACGAACGATCTCTAGTCGCCGCTGAGCGCCATAGGGCAGGGAACCTGCCTTTACGCCCGCCATATCCTGCATATCAAAGATGGACAATAGATCCAGCGCCTTTTCATGCTGCTGCTTTTCCTGCTTCCAATAGGCGGGCAGGCGGAACATACCGGTAAGCATACCATACTTAATCTGGTTGTGCAGACCAATGCGCACGTTATCCTCCACGGTCATGTTGCTGAACAGGCGGATATTTTGGAATGTGCGGGCGATGCCCAGCTTGTTGGCCTGCACGGTATTCATGCCTGCCGTTTCTTTGCCATTGATCAGCACAGTACCGGTAGTGGGTTGATACACCTTGGTCAGCAGATTGAACACGGTGGTCTTGCCTGCGCCGTTGGGGCCGATTAAGCCGCAGATTTCCGTAGGGCCTACGGATACGTTAAAATCTTCCACGGCCTTCAAGCCGCCGAACTCAATGCCCAGGTGCCGGGCCTCCAGCACGGGGCGCTTGTTCACATCCCGCTCAGGCACGATGGACTGGCTGGGCAGGGGCACCATCTTGGTATCTACCATGCGCTTGCTCATGCGGGCTCACCTTCCTTTCCCTGGGCCTTGTGCTTGGCCTTCAAACGGCCCAGCCACAAGTTCAGCGTGGGATTATTGGTTGCCAGCATCACCAGGATCAGCACGATGGCGTACACCAGCATACGATAGTCGTTGAACTCGCGCAAAAGCTCAGGCAACACAGTCAGAAGGGTGGCGGCAATAATAGAGCCGCGGATATTGCCGATACCGCCCAGCACCACGAACACCAGCACCAGGATGGAGGTGTCAAACTTGAACTTCACAGCCGCCACAGAGGAGTAATTCAGGCCGTACAAAGCGCCTGCCATACCCGCCAGCACCGCAGAGGTGACGAAGGCCATCATCTTATACTTAGTCACGTTCACGCCCATGGATTCAGCAGCGATACGGTTATCACGGCTGCCCATGATGGCGCGGCCGGAACGGCTGTTGACCAGGTTCAAAACCACCAGCAGGGTGAACAGCACCAGGCCGAAACCCACTGCGAAGGTAGCAATCTTCGGGTTGCCCGTTGCGCCGGTGGGGCCGTTAAGCACCAGCTTACCCGGCAGATTAGGATTGTTGAAGGCAATGTGCAAGGTGCCCGCATCCATGGAGATGTATAGGCAGTTGATCACATTGCGGATGATCTCGCCAAAGGCCAGGGTTACAATGGCCAGATAGTCGCCCCGCAGGCGCAAAACCGGGATACCAATCAGCACACCTGCCACGCCGGCGAAAACGCCGCCAGCCACCAGGGCCAGCAAAAGACGGATCAACGTATCCTCAATATGCACGGCATTAAGCAGCCAAGAAGCGGCCACGATGCCGGAGAAGGCGCCAATGGACATAAAGCCCGCATGGCCCAGGCTCAACTCGCCGGAGATACCTACCGTCAGGTTCAGAGAAACGGCCATTACGATATACACGCAGATAGGTACCATCTGACCCCTGAGGGAACGGCTCATAGCGCCGCTGGAGATCATGCTCTGGCAAATGATAAATGCAATGATGACGATACCATAGGTGATGAGATTGCTGATAAATTGCTTGCTGGGTTTCTTCATGCTCATCACCTCACACTTTCTCGTGGATCGGCTTGCCCAGCAGACCCGTGGGCTTCACCAACAGCACAACGATCAGCACCGCAAATACAAATGCATCACCCAGTTCAGTAGACACATAGGCTTTGCCCAGGATTTCAATAACGCCCAGAAGGATGCCGCCCAGCATAGCGCCGGGGATGGAGCCGATACCGCCAAATACAGCTGCCGTAAAGGCCTTGATGCCGGGCATGGAGCCGGTGGTGGGCATCAGCGTGGGATAGGCGGAGCAGAGCAA
>JAFUPO010000402.1 GCA_017481185.1 Clostridia bacterium
GCAGAACGGTACGGAGGGGCTGAACCTGGCCATTCGGGGGATGCTTCATCTGGGGGATGAAGTGCTGTGTACTCCTATGGAGCATAACGCGGTGATGCGGGTGCTGAAAGAATATGAAGCCCAGGGCATGATTGCCGTGACCGTTCTGCCCATGGACGATATGGGCCTGGTGCAGCCTCACGTTTTGCAGAAGGCCATTACGCCCCGAACGGCTCTGGTGGTGGTGTGCCATGCCAGCAATGTGATCGGGGTGGTGCAGCCAGTGGAAAAGCTGGGGGCTGTGTGCCGTGAAAACGGTGTGCCTCTGCTGGTGGACGCAACGCAGACAGCGGGCATCCAAAGGGTGGGCTTGGAAAGCCTCCAGGCGGATATGATTGCCATGCCGGGGCATAAGGGTCTTTTGGGGCCCCAGGGCACAGGGGCGCTGGTTATGCGAAAAGGGCTGTTTCCAAGGCCGCTGCGCTTTGGCGGCACGGGCTCCCGATCCGAAAGTATGCTTCAGCCCTATGAGATGCCCGATAGGTATGAGAGCGGTACCCTGAACCTGCCCGGCATTGCTGGCTTATTGGCTGGGATACGATTTATTCAGCGGCATGGGGAGGCTATCCGCGCCTATGAAGAAGCTTTGACTCAACGGCTTTTGTGCGCCTTGGCAGCAGTTTCAGGCGTAACCATCCTGGGGCATCCGGATGCCCCACGGGTGGGGGTGGTGAGCTTCCTTTTGCCCAACATGGATTCCTCCGAAGCGGCAGATGAGCTGGATCGGCTAGGGTTTGCCCTTAGAGGCGGGCTCCATTGCGCCCCGGCAGCTCATCAGGCCTTAGGAACCCTTCGGTGCGGAGCTGTGCGGGCCAGCGTGGGGATCTATAACACCGAGGAGGATGTTGATCAACTGGCGGATGCGGTGGCCCGACTGAGTCGCCTATAATCGGTCCGGCTGGCGGGGATAAGCTCGTGACAACAGCGCCAGGCAAAGGAGAATCACCCCTGGCACAGGGTAATAGGGCAGCCGGGTGATACCATATAGGGCCAGCAATCCCAGCCCATAAAGGAGATACCGCCGGGTTCGGTGGGGCGCCAAGATGTGGCGCAGCCAGGCCTGGCGGTTCTGCTTTGGACGGTGGCGCTTGCCCAGCAAAACCAACTGCTCATCCGTCGCCGGGGCACAGACGCCAGCCAGGCGTTGAAGAGTTTCGCGAGGGATGAGACGAATGGGCGGCTGAGCCTGGGCGGCGTATTGCTGGGCTTCGCGGGTAGCTGGGGCGGTTAAAAGGGCTACAGCCCGCTGGGAATCCTGAAGGTTGCGCTGCAAAGCCAGCAGGGGGCCGCAGCCGATTTTTTCAGAAGGATGAGCGGCAATGAGGGATACCAGCAGGGTCTGGCCCCGGTACTGGCACAGAACCCCCTCGCTGCCCGCCTGAAGCAGCTCCAATTCCGTATAGCCGCTGCTCAGCCATAAAGCGCCTTGAAAATGGGCTTTGCGTGGCGGGCAGGTAAGAACCTCTTCCAGAGCAATCTCCCCGCCGATACGCTGCCGAAGAGCCGCCTCCCGTTGAGCGGTGGTTTTGTTCTGGCCCAGGCGCAGCAGTGTGCAGCCCATCACCGCCATAGCCAGAGCAGCGGCGAGGGCAGGAAGGGAGAGGCCCCACAGGCTAATGAACCAGACCAAACTAAGAATCAGGATCACAAGCCGCAGACCAAGCTGATCCATTCGAGCGGCTAAACGTGTTTTGAGGTAGGCATCCATATTTTTTCCTCTTTTCGTTTTGGATTAAATGGTATATAATAAGGCTAACATAACAGAGGAGCGATAGCAGACCATGGAACGGATCGGCGTGATGGGCGGCACCTTCAACCCCATCCATGAGGGACACCTTTCCATGGCCCGCCATGCCATGGCTCAGGCGGGGCTGGATCGGGTGCTGTTCATCCCTACGGGGAACCCGCCTCATAAGCGAACTGGCCTGGCCAGCGGCGAGGATCGTTACCGAATGACCTGCATTGCCATCCGCCAGTTCAAGGGGTTTGAACCCTCCCGTATAGAATTGGATCGGACGGGGGTTATTTATTCAGCGGATACCCTTGAACTGCTTCACAAAGCATATCCCCAAGGGGCGTTTTTCTTCATCATTGGGGAGGACACCCTTCATGAGCTGCCCACCTGGCACGATCCTGAAAGGCTGTATACCCTGTGCACCTTTTTGGTTCTTCGCAGGCCGGGGAGCAAGGCGGGGTTTGAGGGGGTATGGCATGAGCGCATCCGTCAGGGGGCTAGGTTGCAGGAGGTCAAAATGCCTGCTATGGACATATCCTCTACGGCCATCCGCCAGGCTCTTTGGGCAGGCGAGCAGCCTCGAGGGCTGCCCCAGGGCGTGGAGGCCTACCTGATGCTTAAAGGGCTCTATGGCGAAAAAAGATGGTTGCCCCAGGGGAGCCAATGGCTGGACAAGCTTTATGGGATGCTCTCGCCCCAAAGGTTTGCCCACACATTGTATGTGGTGGCCTATGCCCGGCATCTGGCTGAAGTTCATGGCGTGAACCTGAACCAGGCGGTGTGCGCCGCGCTGCTTCACGATTGCGCCAAGTGCATGAAGCTGGAGGAAATGCAGGAGGCTGCCCGCAAGCATGACCTTGTGGCCGACCAGGCGATTTTTAACAATGGCAACCTGCTCCATAGCGCTGTGGGCGCACAGGTGGCCCGAGAAGCCTTCGGTATCAGCGATCCGGAGGTTTTGGAAGCCATCGCTTGCCATACGCTGGGCCGTATCCCCATGACACCTCTGGATATGATCGTTTTTCTGGCGGATAAGATCGAAGCCTCCCGGGCCGCTTATCCGCTCTTGGAGGCCATCCGCCAAAGGGCTGAGGAGAGCCTCCCCGGTGCCGTGCGCCTTTCCCTGGAGAGCACGGCAGCGTATGTAGCTGCCCGAGGCGGCGTTCTGCATCCTGCCACACTGGAAGTCATTACCTGGCTGAAGGAAGGCCAGGCTCAATAAACACAAGGAGGTTCCCTATGCCCTTAGCCGATCTTGCTCAGCAAATCGCCTCCATCCTCTATGAGAAAAAAGCCAAGGATATCATCGCCCTTAATGTGGGCCATCTTACTGTGATCACCGATTATATGGTCATTGCCACAGGCCGCTCTGCCATGCAGGTAAAAGCGTTGGCTGACGAGATTGACGACCGCCTGGCTGCCCAAGGCATTGATCTGCGCCGCTGTGAGGGCGCTAACGAGGGCCGTTGGATTGTGATGGATTATGGCTCGGTATTGGTGCACATCTTCCATCAGGAGGAGAGGGCCTATTATAATTTGGAGCGCCTTTGGGAGGACGGCTCCAATCGCCTGCTGCTGCCCTTTGATCAAACGGAAGATGATTGACAAGCAAAAATACGCCGCTCCTATGGTGGGAGCGTTCTTAAGGATGGATTTATCCCACAACGAGAAAAGACGAGCATCCGGCGAATATGCCGGATGCTCGTTTGCTTATATAGCCCATCAAAACGCAATGCACCAGAACGGTGCGTATAATTGCGCCCTCACATAGTGAAAATATAAGCCTCCTGAGTTGCTCGATATATTGGGTCTTTTCAGTATCTGTTGCCGTATTTCATTCTTGCTTGTTTGGTGTATTTCTTCACTAACTCTGCTTTTGCATTTGTATAAGCATCTCGGTTATGTTCATATTCTTTCCATAGCGAAAGTTTTAATTTTTCATATTCTCTTGCGGCCTCGGGAAACTCGATAAGATAATCTCTGAAATACAATTCGTCGTTATCGCCTGCATATCTCAAATGCAAATGGAATACCCGCTCGGCAAAGCCATTCTCCGTATATCCTTTATTAAAAGACAATCTGTTCTCGCTTTGTGACATACAAATATAGCCGCTATTGATAATCAAGGCTTTGTAGTCAAGTAGCTGGCTTCCCTTTGGTATTTCCACGAGAATATCTACAATGGGTTTTGCCCAAATAGAAGAAATGGCAGTACTTCCAATATGGCTAATTCTTACGTGTGAAGAAAGGTCATTTTTCAACAAACCTTCTTCCTTGGCATACCACTCATACCAAAGGGATTGATGTTCAGTCAGACATATAGGGAACAACTGCCACAGTTCTTCCAAAGTCATTTCTGATAACTTTTTCCCCATTGCTCACACCTGAAAATTAAGTTTTTTCGCTTTCATTCTATCATAGCAGTACAAGCAACAACAAGCCTTTTCTGGGTTGCTGTTTTGTTCTTTTTGATCGTTCGCTATGAACCAGATACCGTCATGATGTAATACGAAAGACTAATTCTTCCTTTCCACCACACCCCCCTGTGAGGGCGTATTTTTTTTGTGTTTTATAGTTATATATTATTATAAAACAACCAAGCTCTGTATTGATGCGAAAAGGGGCGTGAAGCATAAAGGGGAGAAGAAAAGGAGCGATTGCTGGGGATTCTTGGCTTTTCAAATGCTACGCGCTCCTTTTAGGCGCTTTGGAGGCCCATATCACGGCGGATAACCCGGTGTTTCTCCCAGGCCCTTGACGAAGGATCAAGCCTGTAGACGCCTATGTGCGGCAGATGTTTCCCGCTCGGCAAGCGGGCCCTTATAGGTGGGCCAGAAGGTTGATGATAATGCACAGCACCATGCCTATGAGGGTGGGCAGCAGGGCGGCCAGCGCCGTCCATTTCCAGCTCTGGGTTTCTTTGCGAATGGTGAGAAGTGTGGTGGAACAGGGCCAGTGAAAAAGGGAAAAGATCATCATGCACAGGGCGGTGACCCAGGTCCAGCCATTTTCCAACAGAAGCGCTTTCATGGCGGTGAGGTCTGCATCCACCAAGGTTCCCTGAGCCAGGTAGGCCATCAGCATGATGGGAACAACGATTTCGTTGGCTGGGAACCCCAGGATGAAGGCCATGAGAATGACGCCATCCAGGCCCAGCAATCGCCCCAAAGGATCTAGAAAGGCGGCGCAGTGGGACAAAACGCTTTGGGAGTTGATTGTTACATTAGCCATCAGCCAGATTATCAGCCCCGCCGGGGCGGCTACCGTTACGGCACGCCCCAGCACAACAAGAGTGCGATCCAGCAGGGAACGGATGAGCACCCGCCCAATCTGGGGCCTGCGGTAAGGGGGCAGCTCCAGGGTAAAGGAGGAGGGGAGCCCCTTTAGCAAGGTGCAGGAAAGGAGCCGGGAGGCCAGAAAGGTCATCCCGATCCCTAGAAGGATCAGCCCCGTCAACAGGACAGCAGACAGCAAAGAGGAGGCGCCAACAGAAAAAAACAGCGAGATCAGCGCGATGAGCGTTGGAAAACGACCATTGCAGGGAATGAGACTGTTGGTAAGGATGGCGATGAGCCGCTCCCGTGGGGAATCAATGATCCGGCAGCCGATAACTCCGGCAGCATTGCAGCCCAGCCCCATGGCCATGCACAAAGCCTGCTTGCCGCAGGCGCAGCATTTTTGAAAGGGCTTATCGAGATTGAAGGCGATGCGGGGCAGATAGCCTGCATCCTCCAAAAGGGTGAACAGGGGAAAGAAGATTGCCATGGGTGGAAGCATCACAGCAACCACCCAGGCCAGCACCCGGTACACGCCCAGTACCAAAGCGCCATGGAGCCAAAGGGGGGCGTTCATGGCTGCGAACCAGGCAGTGAGGCGGCCTTGCAGCCAGTCAAAAAGTTGAGACAGCAGCTGAGAGGGCGCATTGGCTCCGGCCATGGTGAGCCAGAAAATAAGCAGAAGCATCAGCAGCATCAACGGATATCCCGTGAGAGGGCTGGTGAGGAGGCGGTCGATGCGCTGATCCCGCAGGCTGTATCCGCTGCTTAGGCAGCATATGGTTCCCTGGCAAAAGCTTTCAGCCTGGCGAACGAGGCTTGAAACCAGTTGCTCCCGCAGATTCTCAGGGGTCAGGGCAAGGGCCTTAAGGCAGGCCTGAGCCTCGCTGAATAAGCGTTCATCCATTTGAAAACGCTGCCGAAATTCCATCATGAGAGAGGGATCGTTTTCCAAAAGCTTCAGGCAGACCCAGCGGCTAGGCAGCGGCAAGCCCAAGGGCTCCACTAGGGGAATGAGCTGGGCGACGGCTTTCTCAATGGGAGCCGGATAGGGAATGACCCGGGGTTCAGGCACCGGCGCGTTCAAAAGGTCGTCCAGGGCCGCCAGGAGCTTTTGGAGCGTTCGAGGCCTGCGGGCAGTGACGCCAATGACCGGCACGCCCAGCCGAGCCTGCAAAGCCTCCAGGTTCAAATGGATCTGCTTGCGCTTGGCCTCATCCATCAGGTTCACGCAAACGATCACGCGGCCTGTGATCTCCAGGGTCTGCAAAACCAGATTGAGATTCCGCTCCAGGCAGGTGGCATCGCAGACCACGACCACAGCTTCCGGCTCATCAAAGCAGAGAAAGTTGCGGGCCACCTCCTCCTCCTGAGAGTGAGCCATAAGAGAATAGGCTCCGGGAATATCCACCAATACGTAGGAGTGCTTAGCGCTTTGGCAATAGCCTTGGGCGCTGGCGACTGTTTTGCCGGGCCAGTTGCCGGTATGCTGGTGAAGCCCCGTGAGGGCGTTAAACAGGGTGCTTTTGCCCACATTGGGGTTGCCCGCCAGAGCGATCACATGATCGGAGGGGGCGCGGCGCAATATGGCCAGGCGGCTGGCGCTGCGGCCGGTGGATTGCAGGGTCAGGCCCATAGGGGAACGCCTCCTTATGCTTGAATATGAATGGTTTTCAGGTCCTTCTGCCGCAGGGCGATCACAGCGCCGCGGATGCGAAAAGCTGTAGGATCCCCCAGGGGGCTGGTGAACAGGCACTCCACCTGAGTTCCTTCGATGAGGCCAATATCCAAAAGCCGGCGATGAAGGGCTGATCCGGCGGCAAGCCGTTGGATCTGGGCGCTTTGGCCGGGGGCCAGGTCGCAAAGGGTCATGGGTCTGCCTCCTTTGCAGATTCTTTATTGCCAGCATATTCAAATGGTGAAGAAGGGTGAAAAAAAGACCCTCCTAGGAGGGTCAGAAAAAGCTTAATTGCCTGCCTTGGCTGGATTCAGCGGGGCCTACCTTTCGCATTTTGAGTTCAAGAAAGTTCATAAAGGAGGAAGGCTGGCCGCTGTGAGTGAGGATCAGTTGCTCCCTGGCCCGGGTCACCCCCACATAGAAAAGGCGACGCTCCTCTTGCAGATCACCGGCGAGGCCTGGCCGCTCCAGGGGAAGAATCCCCTGCTTTACGCCGGTGAGAAACACGACGGGAAATTCTAATCCCTTCGCCCCGTGAAGGGTGGAGAGGGTAACGGCATCCGCTCGGTAGAGCTTGGTTCCGGAGCGGGTTAGATCCCCTTCCTCGCCCAGGGTGAGGGCATCCAAAAAGGAAACTGTGTCTGGATAGCATAAGGCGGTTCGGCAAAGGTGCTGCCAGGCGGGGCTATCGGGCAGCTGGTTCAAGGCCTGATAGGTTGCCAGCAATCGGGCGGGTTTTTCTTTGCGGATCAAGGGGCGCAGGGCATCCGCCTGAGCTGGGTCAGGCGCCTTGCGGCACAGGGGCAAATAGGCGGGATCCAGCAGATACCGCAGGAAGGATACGGCCTCCTGCACCTTTTCTTCGGCCAGGGCTTCGCTTCGGCCCGCCACCCGATAGGGAATCCCCTCGGTGCTGAGGCATTTTTCCAATATCTCTGCTTGGCGATGGGTGCGATAGAGCACTGCAATGTCAGAGAAGCTGCGGGCAGCATCACCGCTGGCGGCTTGCTCCATGTGCATACCGCCTACAAGCCGGTTGATCTCCTTGGCGATGGCCAGGGCCTCCCCGAAGTCTCCCGCAGCCTGCCAGCTTTCAACAGGCAAACCCTCTGGGCGGTTAGGATGAAGAACGCGGGGAGCACCGCCGTTGGGTTGAATGGCAGCCTGGGCGCAGGCGAGAATTTGGGGGGTGGAACGGTAGTTTTCCGTGAGAGC
>JAFUPO010000403.1 GCA_017481185.1 Clostridia bacterium
ACAGCGTGGAAACGGTGGCCGGCCGCTACGGCACGGTGTTGTACATCGCCCCTGAAAACAAGTATTCCATCACCGCTGACATTGAAAAGGCCTACAACAGCAGCGAAACCCGCTACGTGAACATCGGTGAAGAGGTGTTCCTTTCCTGCACCACTGACGGCAGCCATACCGCCACGGGTGTTATCACAGGGGTCAACGGCACCAGCTACACCGTGGAAACCACCAGCGGCGAGTTGGTCATGGGTGAAACGGTGAATGTATACCGCTCTGACAAGGTGGTTACCAAGCAGCGTGTGGGCCGGGGCACTGTGTCCCGCACGGCTGAGATCAGCGTATCCGGTTCCGGCAGCATCCTTTATATGCACGTGAAGGACGGCGACACCGTTGAGCGAGGCCAATTGCTCTTTGAAACCGTTACCGGTTCCTTGGACGGCCTGTACGCTACCTCCAACAAGATCGTGTCTGAGGTCAGCGGCATTATCGCCTCTGTGGATGTAAAAGCGGGTGCTAACGTACAAAAGGGCGCGACGCTGTTGACCGTGTATCCCCAGGAGACCCTTCAAATCGAGATTGACATCACTGAATACGACCTGTCTAGCATCAAAGAAGGGGATTCGGTGAGTATCAGCTTCAACTGGGATGAAACGGCTCAAACGGTTTACGAGGGCACGGTGTCCATGATCTCCCACGTGTCCAGCAGCCAGGAGACGGAAGCATCCTACAAAGGGTATGTGGATTTCGTGCCTGGGGAGAATGTGCGTTTGGGCATGACCGTGGTGGTATACACCCGGGAAACGACGATTGAATAAACTTGCAGGGCGAGCGGCAGCGGCTGCTCGCCCGTTCTTATTTGCACCTCACCCGCATACACTTTAGAAACTTGCGTGAAGGAAGGGTATGGGGTGCAGGAAAGCAAAAATGATAAAAAGCCGGCAAAGCCCTACGGCTTGATCATGGACCGGCGGGACCATCTAGCGCTTACCGGGGTTAAGGACGTGGTGAGTTTTGATGAAAGCCAGGTGCTTTTAAACACCGAAGGCGGCGCCCTCACTATCAGCGGCCAGGGCCTTCATGTAGCCCGCTTAATGCTGGAGGAGGGTCAACTGGTGCTGGACGGCGCGGTGGACAGCCTGGTGTATGAAGGGGTAAGGGCGGGGCGCAAAGGCAGCCTGACCTCGCGGATCTTTCGTTAAGCGGGATGAGGCTGTTTTTTGAAACCAGCGGCCAGGCTTTTGTGTTTCTGCTGATGATTTATGCAGGGGCGCTGCTGGGAGCGCTGCTGGACGGGGCTGCCCTCCTGCGCCGGGGGCGGGGCGGCTGGCAGCTGGCGCTGTTGGACTGCCTGGCCTGTATGGGAGCAGGCGTGGTAATCGCCTTGGCTTTGATATACACGGGTCAAAATGGATTCAGGCTTTACGGTGTTGTTGGCCTCGTATTGGGCTGGCTGATTTACGACCTGGGTGTGCGCAGCCTGCTTAGAAGCATCGCTCGCCTATGGCATCGCCGCATGAAAATCTCCAGAGGCAGTAAAAAGCGGGCAGGAAATGAAAGACTGAAGGCGAATACATATGAAAATACCAAAAAGGATGGGGGAAAAAGCCGTGAGCAAGCCTAAACAGCGCCGGATTAGCTTTCTGGCTTTTTTCCTTGCCTGTGGGTTGATGGTCTATTTTTTCTTCTTGGGGCAGGATGCAATAGAAAAGCAGAAGCAGGAGCTGGCCAGCGAGCGCAGCCAGTATCAGTCCTTGCTGAACCAGGCAAAGAAGGAAAAACAGGAAGTGGAGTTGGAGATTTCTCAGGCAGGCACGGATGCCTATATCGAAAATAAGGCCCGTACCCAGTACGGCTTTTTGAAGCCTGGGGAGATCCGCTTTGAGATCACTAATCCAGAGGTTTTGTTTGAGGGAATGGAGCCGGAGGCTCTGCCCACTGATGAGCCTTGAGGAAAGGAATGACGATATGCGGATTGCGGTGATCGGTATCGGCTCAAACTCTGTTCGTATGCTGGTCGCCCAGGTGGAGGCGGGCCAGATTCAGCACCTTGTGCGAGATCGGGCGGGCACGCGTCTGTTTGGGGGTCTGGATGATAAAGGAAACCTGATCCCCCAGAGTATGCGGGATACTGTTTGCGCAGTCTGCCAGATGCAGATGAAAGCCCTTCATATGGGCGCTGAAAAAGTGCATATCTTTGCCACAAGCGCCGTTCGCGACGCCGGAAATCAGTATGAGTTCAGCCGGATGATTCTGGAGAATACCGGGATCAATCTGGAAATCTGCTCCGGCGAAACAGAAGCGGCGCTTTCTTTTTTAGGCGCGACCGATGGTGAGCGCTGCGGCGTCATTGATATTGGCGGCGGCTCCACAGAGTATGTGATCGGTCAAGGAATACAGATAGAAACGGGTATCAGCCTGCAAATGGGCGCAGTGCGGCTGCATCGGCAGATGCCAATTGCAAGCGAAAACGATGTGGCCCGGGTGATAGCGTTGGCAGCACAGATTTTTGATCGTGGCGGCGCGCAGCTGCTGGCGTTTTCAATACCGGAGGAGTGGATTGGCGTCGGAGGAACCTTCACCACGCTGGCGTCTCTGGTGCAGGACAAGCCCTGGTCTGACCGGAGCCAGACCCACGGCGCGCTCATCACGCAGGAGGCGGCTTGGCGCTTTGCCAGGCAGCTGGCTAATATGACTGTGGAGGAGCGCATAGCCCTTAAGGGCTTGCAGCCTCATCGGGCAGATATTGTGGTTCACGGCATCTGCATCCTTCTGGCCAGTATGGAGCGGCTGAAAATCTCTCGAATTCAGGTTTCTACTTACGGCAATGTGGACGGCTACATTAAACACCACTATGCCCAGTCAGCATGAATTATGTTAAGGGTTCGGCCCATTTCGTGGGGGTCACTTGCTGATTTGGCCAGAGTCCTGTATAATGAATATCGTTGTATTCCAATCAGACAGGAGAGAACGATGATCATGTTCAAGAGAATGATGCTGGCAGGGCTGACGGCTACAGTGCTTATGCTGTCCGGCTGCGCCCTGATTGAAAAGGACGAGGCGGTGGACGCTGCTACAGTGATCGTCACCATGGGCGATACGACCTTTTCTAAGGGTGAGGTTGCAGACTTAATTGAGACCTATTACGGTGATCTTTCCGGTGCAGATGCCGCCGCTCGCCGCGATGCCCAGGAAGCTGTTGTAGCGTTTATGGTGCAGCAGGAAGTGCTGAATCAGAAGGTGGCTGAATTGGGTTTGGATCAGCTGACAGAGGCAGAGGAAGCCCAAGTGAAGGAAAGAGCTGAGGAAGCATCTAGGCAGGACAAGGCGGAGGCCAGGCAGGAACTGTTCGCTGGCGTAGAAGCTGATGAGGCTGTAATGGAGGAGACGGTCAACAACTATCTAGCCTCTCTGGGAGCCACGGCTGAGGGGTATGAAGTGTATGCCCGTACCCAGCTGATCGAGGAAAAGCTGATGGCTTATGCCGTGGGCGAGGTGACAGTGACCCAGGCGGAGCTGGAAACGGAACTTGAGTGGATGGCTCAGCAGGATCAGGCAGCTTTCCAGGAGAGTCTGCAAGCCTATGAAACCCGCGTCAATGCAGGCGAAACCGTATATTATACCCCAGCGGGCTATCGTTATGTGAAGCTGATCAAGCGTACCTTCCTGGCAGACGACCAGGCGCGGATCAACGAACTCCAGAGCCAGATCGCTGCTGCCGAGGGGGATACCCAGGCGCTTAAAGAGCAGCTGGCCCAGGCTAAGGAGACGGCCTACGCCAATTTGGAAGGAACCATGGCT
>JAFUPO010000030.1 GCA_017481185.1 Clostridia bacterium
GGGCAGCGCCGATGGAGTTTATGGGGAAACTACCCGCCGGGCAGTGAAGCAGGCCCGCAAGGATCTGGGCCTGCCGGAGGGGGGTCAGGCGGACTGGGCCTTTTATCAGGCCATTGGCCTGACCCTATTTGAATGACCTGGGAGGAGCGGACAGCTTGGCTGCTGTCCTGTTTGCCCCAGGCGGCGGGGTATTTAGCGCCTGATGTTCAGGAGATCAGGGTCAGGTCAGGGCAGCTTACGGTGCTCACTGGCAGCCGGGGTGCGCAGATTATCCCCTGGGAGCCCACTCAGGAGCAGGTGGCCCAAGCAGCCCAGGCGCTTACCGGCCATAGCCTTCATGCCCGGCAGGAGGAGGCAGCTCAGGGCTCCCTGGTTTTAAGAGGCGGACATCGACTAGGCCTGAGCGGCCAGATGGGCCCTGGGGGATTCAAGACCCTGTCTGGCTTTTGCTTGCGTGTGGCAGGGCAGTGGCCCGGAGCGGCAGATAGTTTTTTGAAAAAGGTCAGCATAAAACCTGTGAGTCTTATGGCCATCGGTCCGCCAGGGGCTGGCAAAACCACCTTTTTGCGGGACCTGTGCCGCCAATGGTCCCTGGCGGGAACACAGGTTGCCGTTAACGACCAGCGGGGAGAGATGGCAGCCTTATATGAAGGCGTGCCTCAACTGGATGTGGGTCCCATGACGGATGTGGTCGCTGGCTGCGATAAAGAAACAGGACTGTTTCAAATCCTGCGTACCCTGAGCCCCCAGGTGATCTTTACCGATGAGCTGGATGGACACGGAGACGGGGAGGCCTTGCGTGAAGCTCTTTTGTGCGGGGTCAAGGTTTGCGCCAGCGCCCACGGGGCAAGTCTGGAGGATATAAGGCGTCGTCCAGGCTTGAGAGCCTTGATGACAGAAAAGTATTTTGACGCCTATGCGCTGTTGGACAAGGGTCACATGGCGGCCCTTTATGATCGGGAGGGACGGCTGTGGGGATGATCTTTGCAATGGGCGCAGGGCTGTGCTGCCTGGCTTTGGGTCTGACTGCTGGGGCAGCCTTAACCCGCCGTCAAAGACGCTTAACTGCTTGGCTCCAGGCTTTGGAGCGGATGGAGCAGGGCCTTCAAAGCAGACTTTCCATGGCGCAGGTACTGAATTTAGGCGATCTGGAGGAGCTGCGCGCCATGGCACGCAGCTTAGAAAAGGAGCCTCTTTTAGGACTTGGCGAAGCTTGGCAAAGGAGCGCCGGGCAGGATCAGGAGCCCGAGAGGCAGGTGCTGGCAGCGTTGTTCAATCATTTAGGTCAAGGAGATTTGGCGCATCGCCGCCAGGCATTGGAGCAGGCTGCGGTCCAAATCGAAATACTAGCGCAAAAGGCCCGGCAGGCGGCGGAGCGCAATCGGCCTCTGTATCGCAGTTTGGGAGGCTTGGGCGGCCTGGCCCTGACCCTTTTGCTTATTTAGGAGGCGCAATATGCAGATTGACTTGCTTTTGAAGATTGCCGGAATCGGCATCCTGGTCACAGTGATCGCCCAGATCCTTAACCGCACCGGGAGGGAGGATATGGCCATGCTGGTGCAGGTGGCAGGGCTGGTGATGGTGCTGGTAATGGTGGTAAACCTGATCGCTGAGCTGTTTGCCAGCGTTAAAAGCATTTTTCAATTATACTGAGATACGAAGGGAGGAATGACCCATGGAGGCAGTAAAGCTGGCGGGATTTTCCATTGCGGCAGCCATGCTGGCGTTGACGGTTAAACGCCAGCAGCCGCCGTTGGGCATGGCGCTCTCGCTGGCTGCTGGGACTATGCTGCTTCTTTGGGCAGCCAGGCAGCTGGGCAGCGTGGTGGAGACAGCCTCTCAGCTGCTGGCCCAGGCCAGCCTCCAAGGAGAAATGTTGAAAATGCTTATGAAAGTGCTGGGCATCAGTTATCTGACGGAATTTGCCGCCCAAACTTGCCGGGAGGCTGGGGAGGAAGGGATCGCCCAAAAGGTGACCCTGGCGGGCAAGGTGATGGTCCTGGGGCTGGCGATGCCCATCGCCGGGGCGCTGGTAAAGCTAATTCTGTCCTTGGCGCCATGAAGCTGCTTTTTTTGCTGGCGCTTTTTCTGTGGCCAGTCCCGGCCCTGGCCCAGAGCCTGGAGGAAGGGCTGGAACAGGTGCTTTCGGGGCTGGATCTTACCGCCTTTTTGGAGGCGGCGCAGGGTTTGGAGGGGATGGGCGATTGGAAAGAGACCCTCCGGGCCCTGGCCAAAGGGGAAATGGTCATCTCTGCCCAGGGGCTTGTGGAAGGGCTTGTGAATCGGTTTATGAACGTGCTGGCCGGGAGCGTGACCCGAATGGGACTGCTGCTCATTCCGGCTATCGTCATGGGCATGGTTCAGGCGTTGGCGAGCGAAAAAGGAGCTGACACCGCTCAAAACGCTTGTCATTACGCCTGCTTTTTGGCCGTAGCTGCTCTGATGGCCCAGGATTTGGGCGAGCATATTGCCCTGTGCCAG
Organism: Clostridia bacterium; assembly: GCA_017481185.1. The sequence goes on from JAFUPO010000030.1 coordinate 2,482, forward strand.
GAATCCATGGGCAAAATGGCCCAGGCCATGCAAAGCCTTTTTCCCATTTTGCTGACCTTGTTGGCAGCGGTAGGGGGCACGGCCAGCGTGGCCTTCTTTCAGCCGGCGGTGGTGGCAGCCAGCGGGTTCATGACAGCTCTGATCAGCCATGTGACCCTGCCCCTGACCA
>JAFUPO010000404.1 GCA_017481185.1 Clostridia bacterium
AAGCAAATTAAGGAAGTGGAGCGCGGCCGCATTAAGGAATACGCCCTGCGCAAGCCTTCTGCCGAATACCATGAGGGCTGCGCCGGCATCTGGACCATTCCCTGCGACATCGCGCTGCCCTGCGCCACTCAGAATGAAATCAATGCTGAAAGCGCTCAGGCCCTGGTAAACAACGGTGTCGTGGCTGTGGGCGAAGGCGCGAATATGCCCTCCACCCTGGAAGCCACGGAAATCTTTCAGAAAAACGGCGTGCTCTTTGCCCCTGCCAAGGCGGCCAATGCCGGCGGCGTGTCCGTTTCTGCGCTGGAAATGACCCAGAATAGTATGCGCCTCTCCTGGACTGCTCAGGAAGTGGATGAGAAGCTTAAGGATATTATGGTCAACATCTTCCACAAATGCGATGACGCTGCCAAAGAATACGGTATGCCCGGCAACTATGTGGCGGGCGCTAACATCGCCGGTTTCATCAAGGTAGCCGAGGCCATGATGGCCCAGGGCGCTGTGTAAGGAACGTTTGAATATTTTTTGCGAGAACCCTTTCCTTTTACGAAAAAGGAAAGGGTTCTCGCGCTCTCCCAAAGGAAAACGAATTGGGAAAACAACATTTTCCCTTAATTCTTAAATACTAAAGTTTTTGAGAGGGGAGCGCGAGGGGAGGTCTTTTTTTCAAAAAAGGCCTCCCCTCGCTAGACTTTACTCTGCGTGAAGCGTATAATGAATACATTCGCGTAACAGGGAGGGTTTTGTCATGAAAGGGCGGCAGAATTATTATGTGCCCGCTGACAAGGTCAAATATTTGATGTTTTTGTGCTGGCTGGCGTACTTTGCCAATTATCTGGGCCGGCATAACTATTCCGCCGTGCTGCCGGAGATCCTCAATGCCCAGGCCTATTCTCAGGCCACGCTGGGGCTGGTAAGCACCGGCTTTTTTGTGTGCTACGGCGTGGGCCAATTGCTCTGCGGCCTGGTGGGCGATTATGTGCCGCCCCAGTGGATGGTATTTTTCGGCGTGCTCATTTCCGGCCTGTGCAACCTGATGATGGGCCTGTCCACCTCGGCTGAAATGATGGTGGCCATCTGGTGCGTGAACGGCGCGGTGCAGTCCATGATCTGGAGCCCCATCATTCGCATGATCGCTGAATGGATGCCCTTAAAGGCCCGCAAAAAGGGCTGCGTGAATATGTCCTACACCTATCCGGCGGGAGTGCTTTCCATTTATGCGCTAACGGCCATCCTGCTGAACTTCTTCCAATGGCAGTCCATCTTCTGGGTGGTGTCAGTGGTGATGATCGTGGTCTCCTTTCTGTGGCTGGGCGGCACCCGCAAATTGGACAAGGCCCGAACCTATCAGCCCGATGAGGAAGCCCCCGTGGCCGCAGCCAAGGCTGCCGCGCCCATCGCGGCCCAGCCCCTGCACAAGGTAAAGGGCATTGTGCCCCTGTTTATCCTGATGTCTCTGGCGCTGACCCTTCAGGGCGCCCTGCGGGACGGGGTGATGACCTGGGTGCCCACCTACATCAACCAGTCCTTCGGGCTGGAGGTGACCATTTCCATCTTCTGCTCCATGGCGCTGCCGGTGATTAACCTTCTGGGCGTGGAGGCTGGCAACGTGCTCACCCGCAAGGGCATGAACGAAATGAAGGTCAGCGCCCTTTCCTACGCTGTGGCTGCCGCGGCCGCCCTGGCCATGGTGGTGATGGGCAATGTTCACGTGATCCTGACCAGTGTGCTCTTCTCCATGGTGACCAGCGCCATGGCTGCCATCAACCTGATGCTGGTAAACATGGGCCCCACCTATTTTGTAAAATGGGGCAAGGTCTCCTTCGTGTCCGGCTTCTTTAACTCTATGGTGTACCTGGGCAGCAGCCTGGCCACCTGGGTTATCGGCAGCCTGACCGAGGCCTTCGGCTGGAACCTGCTGTTGACCCTGCTGGCCGTAATGTCCTGCGTGGGGCTGGGCTTTACCCTGATCCTTCTGCCCATGTGGAAACGGTTTAAGGAGAGCTGATGATATATTTTGTGAGGGAGGGACTTTTTGAAAAAAGTCCCTCCCTCGCGCTCCCTCTTCAAAAACTTTCATTTTTAGAACCATAAATGAAATTTTTAGGGGGAGAGCGCGAGAACCCCCCTTTTTTCAAAAAGGGGGGTTCTCGCATATCCTCCGCTATCTCACTTCCCCAGCGCGTCCATGGCCAGGATGTAGCCCTTGGGGCCGAAGCCGCAAAGCTGACCCACGCAGGCGGGGGCGGTGAGGGACACGTGCCGGAAGGCCTCCCGGGCGTGAACGTTGGACAAATGCACCTCCACCGTGGGCAGGGGAACGGACTTGATGGCGTCGTGGAGGGCATAGCTGGTGTGGGTGTAAGCGCCGGGGTTCATAATGATGCCCTCATAGCCCTCAAAATAGGCCTCTTGGATCCAGTCGATAAGCTGGCCCTCATGGTTGCTCTGACGCACGGTGACCTCATGGCCACGGGCTTGGGCTTCTTCTTCAATATAGGCCACGATGTCCTCATAGGTCATGACCCCGTAAACGCCCTTTTCGCGGATGCCGGTAAGATTGATGTTGGGCCCGTTCAAGATCATCAGCTTCATAGGTGCAGCTCCTTTCGCATCTCCTCGTAAATAGCCTGGGTCACGCTGGCGGGGATGGGGGTCTCCCACCAAATCTCTTCCGCCTTCACCGCCTGGGCCACCAGCATATAAAGCCCGGTGCACCAGGGGCGGCCCATGGCCTTGGCTAACAGGGTGAATTGGGTTTGGGAAGGATTGTAGATCAGGTCTGCAAAGCCTTGGAAGCCCTGCATCTGCTCTTGGGTAACAGGGCTGGCTTCGGTATGGGGATACATCCCCACCGGCGTGGCGTTAATCATCAGGCTGCCGGTCATGGCCGCCAGATCATCATAGCCCTTGAAGGTCACCCGAGGGCCCCAATCCTGCTTTTGCGGGGTGCGGGAAATGACGGTGATCTTTTCCGCGCCCAGGGCTTCCAGGGCGGTGCAGGCACTGCGGGCCGCGCCGCCGGAGCCCAGCACGCAGCAGTGGCCGTTGACCTGAAGGCCGTGGAACCTGAGCATTTCCATAAGGCCGTACACATCCGTATTGTAGCCGTAGAGGATGCCCTGGCGATTATGCACGGTGTTCACCGCGCCCACCTGAAGGGCGAAGGCGTCCACCTCGTCCAACTGGGGCATGATCTCCAGTTTGTAGGGGATGGTCACATTCACGCCCCTGACGCCCAGAAGCCGGATGGCCTCCCCTGCCTGGGCGAACTTCTCCCGGGGAATCTCCATGAGCTTATAGGCCCCGGGCCAGCCCAATTTATCAAACACCTTGTGATGGATGGGCGCTGACAGGCTATGGCCCAGCCGCTCGCCCAAGAGACCGAAAAACTCCATAGATCAGCCCTCCTTGCCGTAAATACCCAACAGCCGCAGCTCCCGGGCTGCCTCCCGGCTATCCGCCAGAGCTTTATCCAGGTGCTCCGCATCCATGGCTCCCTCAAAGTCCGCCAGGAAATAATACTCAAAGGGCCGGTCCTTCAAGGGATAGGACACGATGCGGCTCATGTTCAATTGATAATTGGCAAAGCTGGTCAAGATGCGGTTCAAAGCGCCCACCTGGTTATCCAGAATAAAATAGATGCTGGCCTTGGTGGGAGTGCGCAGGCTTTTCATTTCACGGCCCACGCAGGCAAAGCGGGTGGCGTTCACCTGGCTGGACTGGATATCCTCCGCCAGCACCTCAAGGCCGAAGGCGCGGGCCGCCTCCAAAGAGGCGATGGCCGCCTGGGTCCTGTCGCCGGTTTGGGCCACCTGCCGAGCGGATACCGCCGTGTTGGCCGAAGGGGTCAGCCGCCATTGGGGATGCTGGGAAAGGTAGTCATCGCACTGGGCAATGGCCTGGGGGTGGGAGTGAACCTGGGTGATCTCCTCCAGGGTTGCGCCTTTCACGCCCAGCAGATGGTGCCGGATTTTCACCAGCTTTTCATCCTGGATATACAGGCCGTAGCGGGTCATCAAATCAAAGCTTAGGGGCACGGACCCTGCGGAGGAGTTTTCCACCGGAAATACCCCCCAGTCCGCCTCTCCGGCCTGCACCTGCCGGGCCGCTTCCTCCCAGCTGTCATGGCCCACGTATTCAGGCCCATCCCCAAAGAAGGCTTTGGCAGCCTGCTGAGAGAAGGAGCCTTCCGTACCGGGATAGCTGATCCTCATGTTGACTGACGCTCCTTCCAAAGCTCCATAAGGCCGATGGCAGCCATGGCCTCCATCACCGGCACCGCCCGGGGCAAAATGCAGGGATCGTGGCGGCCTCTGACGGCCAGCTCGGCGTTCTCACCCTTTGCAAGGCTCACGGTTTTCTGCGCCTGGGCAATGGAGGGGGTGGGCTTCACCGCCAGGCGGAAGGTGATGGGCATCCCATTGGTGATGCCGCCCAGGATGCCGCCTGCATGGTTGGTTTCGTTAATCACCTTATCCCCCTCCATGCGCAAGGGATCGTTCACGAAGGAGCCAGGGTGCTGAGCCGCTTCAAAGCCCAGGCCGAACTCAACACCCTTAATGGCGGGAATAGCGAAGAACAGGTGGCTCAGAACCGACTCCACACTGTCAAAGAAGGGTGCGCCCAGCCCGGCAGGCACGCCGGTGATCATGCCCTCCATGACCCCGCCGATGGAATCCCCTCGGCTGCGGGCATCGGTGATGGCTGCCGCCATTTGATCCCGGGCGGCTGCGTTCAAAACGGGCAGGGGCAAAGCGTAAAAATCATCCCCGGGCAGCTGTTTTTCAAGGCTCACGTCCTCAGCGCCGCCCAGGCGCAGGATGTGGCCATAGAACTTAACGCCCTTCTGCTCCAGCCATTGGCGGCACAGGGCTCCGGCGAACACGATGGGCGCGGTGAGCCTGCCGGAAAAATGGCCGCCGCCCCTAAAATCCTCAAAGCCATAATACCGCACATGGCCGGTATAATCCCCGTGGCCGGGGCGGGGCAGATCCATCCGCTCCCCGTAATCCTGGGAGCGGGTGTTGGTGTTCTCGATGATGGCGCACAAAGGCTGCCCCGTGGTGCGGCCCTCAAACACCCCGGAGAGGATCTTGGGCAGGTCCGCCTCCTTGCGGGGGGTGGCAAAGGCGCTGTTGCCCGGGGCTCGGCGAGCCATTTGCGCGGCCAGAGCCTCCATATCGATTTTCATGCCCGCCGGGAAACCATCCAGCGTGATGCCGATGGCCGGGCCGTGGCTCTGCCCGAACAGGGCAAGCTTCAAGTGATTACCGAAAGTGCTGCTCATGAGAACCTCCTGAGAGTTATGCGAGAGAACCCCTTTCTTGAAAGAAAGAGGGTTCTCTCGCGCTCTCTCCTCAAAGAACTTCATTATTTTAGAAAAGCTACGTCCTCCCAGAAGGAGGGCCAGGATTTGCTGATAGCCTGGGAGCCCTGGATGGTCACCGGCTCCTCACAGCGGGTGGCGGCGGCAGCCAGCATCATTACCATACGGTGGTCGTTGTAATCCAGGGCGGTAACGCCGCCCTTCAAGCTGGGCTGGCCTTGGATAACGAGACCCTCGTTTTCGATTTGGGCGCTGCCGCCCAACAGGTTAATAACCTCACAGGCGGCTGCCAGCCGGTCCGATTCCTTAATGCGCAGGCGACTCAGATTCTTAAGGCGGCTTTCGCCCGTTGCCAGGGCACAGGTCAGGGCCAGGATGGGTATGATGTCCGGGCACTGGCTCCCGTCAATGGCGATGCCGTGAAGGCCCTTAGGGGCGGTAACGGTCACCTCATCCCCCTGCCATTGAACCTGGGCCCCCATCATTTGCAGCCAGGGCAGAATCTGCGCGTCCCCCTGCCTTGAATCCCGGCGCAGGCCCTTGACGGTGACCGGGTTGCCCAAAGCGGCAGCGCACAGGGGCACCGCTGCCTGAGAATAGTCTCCCTCCACCTGATAATCCCGGCTTTGGCCCTTTTGGCCCCCGGGGATCAGGAAGGTAAGCTCATCAGGCCGGTGAACCACAAGCCCGAAATCCGCCATGGCCTGGAGGGTCAGGTCAATATAGCCCTTGGACTCCAGGGGCGGGGTAATGTGAATTTCAGAATCTCCCCGCACAAAGGGCAGGGCCAGCAAAAGGCCCGTGATAAACTGGCTGGATACGTTGCCCGGCAGGGTGTAGACCCCGGCCTTCAATTGGCCTTTTACCGTAAGGTCCAGCCCGTCGCCCTGCACGTAGGTGAAGGAGGCGTTCAGGCAATTCTCATAGGGGGTCAGAGGCCGCTGGCCCAGCCGCCCCGCGCCGGTGAAATGACCGCCCCCGGTTTTAAGAAGCGCCAGAGGGATCATAAACCGCAGCGTGGAGCCGGACTCCCTACAGGGATATTCGCCGTCAAAATGCAGGCAGGCCTGGGTGGCCAGCATATCCTGGGAAGGGATGATGGGCGTGACCTGCCCGCCGCCGGTAAGGGCGCTTAGGATCAGCGCCCGGTGCGCAATGGACTTGGAGGGGGGCACGGTAAGGGTTCCCTGCCATTTGCCGGGATTCACACAAGTCACAGCCATTGGGGCACCTCCCGGAAGAAATCGCCCGGGGCCTTGTGCAGGCAGCACTGGCCGATATGGTTGAGGAGCACTACCTTCAACTGCCCGTTCAGATGCTTTTTGTCAAGGCTCAGGGCAGGCAGGATGGCTTCTTTATTTTCAATGGAAACGGTAAAAGGCAGGCCCTGGGCCTTTAAACAATCCAGCAGCCGCTGATAGGTACCCCTTTCGGTCAGGCCCTCATTTTCGGAAAGCCGGGTGATCAGCGCCATGCCGATGGCCACGGCTTCCCCATGGCGCAGGCCGGTGAAGTGCTGGGCTGCCTCGATGGCATGGGCCAGGGTGTGGCCAAAGTTGAGAATCATCCTTTCGCCGGTATCCCGCTCGTCGTTTTCCACCACCTGGGCCTTGATTTTTAAGCAAATGGCGATGATTTCTTCAATATGGGCCATGGCAGCCTCGCGGGTATTCAGGCGGCAGAGAAGGTCAAAGAGCTTTTCATCACGGATGCAGCCATACTTCACCACCTCGCCCATGCCGTCCCGCCAGAACTGGTCGGTAAGGGTCTTAAGGGTCTGCGGATCCACCATGACCAATTGGGGCTGATAGAAGCAGCCGCACAGGTTTTTGCCCTGGGGCAAATCAATGGCTACCTTGCCGCCCACAGAGCTGTCCACCTGGGCCAGAAGGCTGGTGGGAACCTGCACGAAGGGGATGCCCCGCAGATAGGTGGCTGCCGCCAAACCGCCCAGATCGCCGATGACGCCGCCGCCCAGGGTGATGAGCACATCGGACCGGGAGAGGCGATGCTCGCACAGAAAATCGTAGCACTGGCTCAGGCACTGGAGGCACTTGGTCTCCTCCCCGGCGGGCAGCACCAATAAATGGGCCTCAAGGCCTGCCTTTTCAAGGCTTTCAAGCACTCTTTGGGCATACAGGGGCGCGACGTTGGTGTCGGAGAGCACCGCCGCCTTTTGCGCCTTGGGCAAGCGCCCGTGCACCGCTTCGCCAATATTTTTCAGGCATCCCTTTTCAATAATAATATCATAAGACCGCTCTTTCAGATCGATCTTCAACACACCCATAACTCTCACTCCCAAAACGGTTTTCTTTGGGGGAGCGCCAGGGGGCTTTTCTTTTTTTGAAAAGAAAAGTCCCCTCGCACATTACCGTGCCTTACACGGTCCTCCCCACAGCGCCGGCGATGATGCGGATATCGTCCATGACCTGCTTAAACAGATCCGGCTTAATGGACTGCTGGCCGTCGCACAGGGCGTGGGCAGGGTCGTTATGCACTTCGATCATCAGGCCGTCGGCCCCCACGGCGATGGCTGCCTTGGCCAGGGGTTCCACCATCCACCACTTGCCGGTGGCATGGCTGGGGTCCACGATCACAGGCAGGTGGCTGAGCTTTTTCACCGCCGGGATGGCCGCCAAATCGAGGGTGTTGCGGGTATAGGTTTCAAAGGTGCGCACACCCCGCTCGCAGAGGATCACCTGATCGTTGCCCCCGGCCAGGATGTATTCAGAGCTCATGATCCACTCCTAAATGGTGGAGGAAAGTCCGCGCTTAAGCAGGATGGGCTTGCGGATCTGGCCCAGGTGGCGCAGAAGATCAAAGTTTTGCATATTTCGGGCGCCCACCTGAATCACGTCCACCGTGTCCATGAAAAACTCAATATCGTCGGGCTCCATGATCTCAGAGACGATGGGCAGGCCGGTGGCCTCCCGGGCTTCCATCAGGAGCTTAAGGCCGTCAT
>JAFUPO010000405.1 GCA_017481185.1 Clostridia bacterium
ACATTCTGCCCACCGTTACTCAGGCTATCAACCTGCTGGCTGGTATTACCCGCACCATGCGTTCCTCCATGCTGGAGGTTACCCGCCAGGATTACATCCGCACTGCTTACGCCAAGGGCGTCAGCCGCCGCAACGTGCTGTATAACCACGCGCTGCGCAACGCTATCATCCCCGCCGTGACCGTTGCCGGTCTGAACTTCGGCATGATGGTCGCTGGTACCGTTGCTATCGAATCCGTTTTCGCTATCCCTGGCTTGGGCCGTATCATGATCAACGCCATCCAGGTACGCGATACCCCCACCGTGTTGGGCTCCATGATCGTACTCTCCATCGCCATCACCATTACCAACCTGGTGGTTGACCTGGTCTATGCTTTGATCGATCCTCGCATCATGGCGCAGTATAAGTCTGGAGGAAAGAAAGCATGAGTACTGTTACGAATCGCAATCTCGATAATCTTAAGCAATATAAGAAGAGGAGCCAGCTGGGCGATATTTGGCATCGCTTTTGCAAAAACAAGAGCGCTCTGGCCGGCCTGATCATCTTCCTGATCATTCTGGTCGCCGCACTGTCTGCTGACTTGTTCTATGATTACAACAACGACGCTATTAAGATCAACATCAAGGAGCGTCTTACTCCCCCCAGCGCCGCTCATATTTTGGGTACTGACGAATTGGGCCGCGACATTCTTTGCCGTATCGTCTACGGTGCTCGCGTTTCTCTTGAAGTAGGTATCTCGGCAACGACCTTTGCATTGTTCGTTGGCGGTATCCTGGGCGCTATCGCCGGCTACTACGGCGGCAAGGTGGACCAGATCATCATGCGCGCTATGGACGTGCTGCTGGCCATCCCTGGCCTTTTGATGGCTATCGCCATGATGGCTGCCTTCGGCCAGTCTGTTTTCAACATGACCATGTCTCTGGGTGTTTCCTACATTTCTAAGTTCGCTGTTGTTGTGCGCTCTGCCATTCTGAGCGTCCGCGGCCAGGAATATGTGGAAGCTGCCCGCGCCATCGGCTGCAAGGACCGCACCATCATCGGCCGTCACGTGCTGATTAACTGCATGGCTCCCATCATCGTTAACTATGCTCTGGCTATCGGCACTCGTATTACCTCTGTGTCCACCCTGAGCTACATCGGTATGGGCGTTCAGGCTCCCACCCCTGACTGGGGCTGTATGCTGTCCTCCGGCCGTGCCTATATGCGCGGCAATGGTTACCTGGTATTGGCCCCTGGTCTGGCGATTATGCTGACCATCACCGCCTTCAACCTCATGGGCGACGGCCTGCGTGATGCGCTGGATCCCAGACTGAAGAACTAAGCAGGAGGTGTCCAAATCTATGGAAGATAAGCGTAATGTGGCGCAGGACGAGAACCTGCTTGAGATTAAGGATCTTGTCGTACATTTCGTCACCGAAGAAGAAACTGTTGAAGCCATCAATGGCCTCGACCTGACCATCAAAAAGGGCCGCACTCACGGCCTGGTGGGTGAAACCGGCGCTGGTAAGACCACCACTGCCCTGTCCATCCTGAACCTGATCCCCACCCCTCCGGGAAAGATCAAGAGCGGCACCGTGAAGCTGGAAGGCAAGAACGTTTTCGAAATGTCCGAGCCTGAGCTTGAAAAGATGCGCGGCGCCAAGGTGGCCATGGTGTTCCAGGATCCCATGACCGCTCTGAACCCCATCTTCCGCGTGGGCGATCAGATCGCTGAGGCTGTGCTTCTGCATCAGCACGTATCTAAGGAAGACGCTGAAAAGCGCGCCAAGGAAATGCTGGAGCTGGTAGGCATTAAGGCCGAGCGTTACTCCGACTATCCCCACCAGTTCTCCGGCGGCATGAAGCAGCGCGTGGTTATTGCTATGGCTCTGGCCTGCAACCCCGCTCTCTTGCTGGCTGACGAGCCCACCACCGCTCTGGACGTGACCATCCAGGCGCAGGTGCTGGATATGATGCGCGGCCTGCGCGACAAGCTGGGCACCGCCATCATGCTGATCACTCACGACCTGGGTGTTGTGGCTGAAATGTGCGACGAAGTATCCATCATGTATGCTGGCCGCATCGTCGAGCACGGCAACCTGGAAGAGATTTTTGAAAGCACCCGTCACCCCTACACCAAGGGCCTGTTCGACGCGCTGCCTAACATCGAAAATCGCGATGCCAAGCTCAAGCCCATCAAGGGCCTGATGCCCGATCCTTCCAACCTGCCCAAGGGCTGCCCCTTCCATCCCCGCTGCGAATATGCGACGGAAGAATGTAGCCAGTCTCTGCCTGAGCGTCATTACATGACCGATGAGCATTATGTGTGCTGCCATCTCTACAATGACGGCTCCAAAGAAAGCAAGCTGTAAGGAGGAGATCAGCACATGAGCAACGTATTACTTGACGTTAAAAACCTTAGAAAGTATTTCAATACGCCTAAGGGTATGCTCCACGCTGTGGATGATGTCACCTTAACTCTTGAAGAAGGCAAGACCCTGGGCGTCGTGGGCGAGTCCGGCTGCGGTAAGTCTACCCTGGGCCGTACCATTCTGCGCCTGATTGAGCCCACCTCCGGCAGCGTGAAGCTCAATGGCGAGGAGATCACCGCCCTGGATAAGGAAGCCATGCGCAAAAAGCGCACTGAGATGCAGATCATTTTCCAGGATCCCTTCTCCTCCCTGAATCCCCGCCGTACTGTGAGCCAGATCATTGAGGAGCCCCTGTATGTCAACGGCATCATCAAGGATAAAGAGGCCCGCAAGCTGCGCGTTATGGAACTGATGGATACCGTGGGTCTGGCCGAGCGCCTGTACAACACCTATCCTCATGAGCTGGACGGCGGCCGCCGTCAGCGTATCGGCATTGCTCGCGCCCTGGCCATGAACCCCAAGTTCATCGTTTGCGACGAGCCCGTATCCGCTTTGGACGTGTCTAGTCAGGCTCAGATTCTGAACCTGATGGAAGAAGTTCAGGAAAAGCTGAACCTGACCTATATGTTCATCACCCATGATCTGTCCGTCGTGAACCACTTCTCTGACGACATCATGGTAATGTACTTGGGCCGCACCATCGAAAAGACCCCCGCTGAGGATCTGTTCCACAAGCCGCTGCATCCTTACACTCAGGCTCTGCTGTCCGCTATCCCTGTGCCTTCTCTGAAGAAGCAGAAGGAACGCATCATCCTCAAGGGCGAAGTTACTTCTCCCATCAATCCCAAGCCCGTGTGCCGTTTCGTCAGCCGCTGCCCCTATGCTATGCCCATTTGCTCTGAGAAGGAGCCTGAGCTGATCGAGACCGAGCCCAACCACTTTGTGGCCTGCCACATGGTGAACCCTGTCTAATACACAATTTCCCTGAATGGGTCATACTTAGGAGGTGTCTCCAATGGACAACAAGATCATTCGCAACTGGGGCTACATGGGCCCCACCACTCCTTCCCGTCGTTATGACACCACGGAAGGCCAGCTGATGAACGGTTTCCCGGTGGGCATCCTGCAATTGTATGCTCATCTGCCCTTCTTTCCCGGCAATGTCTCCAACGCCTACACCTATGACTTCCCTGTGAAGTTTATGCACGTGGAAGGCACCGGCATCGATAACGTGCTGGCTGGCGACAAGAGCAATGTGGACGCCATTGTGGCGGCCGCTAAGCAGCTGGAAAAGGATGGCTGCCGTGCGATCTGCGCAAACTGCGGCTTCTTCGGCCATTACCAGAAAGAAGTTGCCGAGCAGATGGATATTCCTGTTTACCTCTCCTCTTTGATCCAGGCCTCCTGGGCAGTGACGGGTCTGAAGAAGGGCCAGAAGCTGGGCATTATGACGGCGAACAGCGAGTGTATCACCGATGAAATGTTCCGCTCCTGCGGCGTAAGCGAAGAAGTTCAGAAGCGCTGCGTGATCTACGGTGCTCAGGATTGCGAAGAGTTCCCCAACATTTTGACCGGTAAGGGCGGCCTGAATCCTGCCATTCTGGAAGAAGAACTGGTCGGCATTGCTCACAAGATGGTTGAGGAGAACCCTGATGTAGGCGCTATCCTGCTGGAGTGCACGGATATGCCTCCCTACTCTTGGCGGATCCAGGCTGAGCTTGGTCTGCCTGTATACGATGCCATCACGTTGATCAAGTATGTGAAGAGCATCGTGGCTCAGACGCCTTATTACGGATTCCTGTAATCTAAACCGAGGTGTGATTCATGCTAAAACGGATCAGCCAAAAGATCATCACTCTTTCCAGCAAGCTGATACAGCAGAGCGTTCTGATTACCGATACGGATGGGATCGTTCTGGGCTGTTCTGACCCTAGTCGCGTGGGCCGCTTGCATGAGGCTTCTGTCGAGGTCATGAAGAACAAGGCGTCCATGTATCACGATCATTCGATGGCGGAAACACTGTCGGGTACTTTCGCCGGTGTGACGCTGCCGATTGAGTTTGGCAACGGCATTGTCGGTACGGTCGGTATTACGGGAGACCCCAGCGAGGTCTCCCAGTACGGGCTGCTTCTGAAAATGTTTGTCGAGATGCTGCTCAAGGATAACCTTGGGCAGCATCTCAACTCCATGCGTGAGCGGGAATGTCTTTCTCTGGTGCGCGAAGTTATCAACCTGAGCGGGGCAGACGATGCTCATATGGTGCTGACCCATGGCTATACCTTGGGCTACGAATTGAACACCAGTCGCATGGCGGTGTTCATTCAATTCTGCGAGCACCATGAACATGACAGTGCGCCCACGGTTCAATTGAACCACGACAGTGCAACGGTAATTAAGGAAGCTTTCTCTGCCTCGCAGGATATATGCGTATCCATTTCACCTGACAGCGTTCTTGTGTTGGCTTCCACTGAACCCGGCTCCGAGGCCAATATGACTGCGGCAGTCAAGTCCAAATGTGAAGCGCTGGTCAAGCGATTGGCAGAGATCAACACGGTGGCCTTTATTGGCATTGGCGGCGTGACCCATGCCGTTGAAGAACTGCGCAAGTCCTATGAAGATGCTTATCGCGCCATGCTCCTTTGTAAAAACCTCAATGAAGGGGAAGGGGTGCTGGCTTTTGGTGAATCGGTTCTTGGCCGACTGATCACAAGCATTTCACTTAAGAGCTATCGCAACTACTTCAGCGATTATGTGGATCTGCTGATGAAAAAGAAGGATAGCGAGGAGATCATCAAGGTTATCAAAACCTGGTGTGAATCCAGCTTTAACAGCTCTGTCACTTCTCAGAAGCTCTTCATCCACAAAAACACGCTGGCTTACCGTATTGAGCGCATCAAAAAGATTAGTGGGCTGGATCTACATGAATTTTGCGATGCAGCCATTCTGTACATCGCTGTTTCCTTGGGCCAGCTTTACAAAGATAATGATGCTTACCCCCCGCCCCTTTAAGGCGGGGTTTTCTTTTTTAGCATAGCAGAGAAGCACGAGCCAAAAAAGACCAAAGTCTGGAAAGGGAAAAGCTACAAACGCTTCTCAATCTGTTGGATGAGCGAAAAAAGTTAATCCGGCCGATGATATCATAGGTCGGATTTTTGCAATCGAGCCGTTTTGAAAAAGTCATTTGTGTAAAGGCAGCTATCCCTGAAGTGAAGGAGTGATGGGCAGCAAGTTCGCTCTAACGAGAACTTTTCCTCCCATGGGGGGAGAGTGGCACGTGGCAGGGAAGGGGAGCCCAGGGGTGAATGAGTGCTAAGATTCGCTCATCGGTTTGTTTCATCCAAGCCAGCGCTGATAATATGCAATAATCCCTAGAGCACCGCCAGTACCAAGGCCAGCCAAAGCTGCCAATAAGATGTTGATTTTCTCTTTCGTAGTCGGCTGTTTTGAGATTTTTTTATGATGTTTCATGTGCACGCTCCTTTCGCCTGTGATGAAATAAGAATAACGAAAATGGAGGCGCAATAACACCCACGCACTGTAGAAGATAGTCTACGCACCGTAGATATAGTGCGTTTTAGCCAAGCCAATCCAAATTGTATGCCAAAATGCCTAATATAGCGCCTATGGAAGCGGCAAGAGCTATAATGGCCCATTCATTCTTTGCCTTGGAGGCAATTCTATTCTGCGCGGACTCAACTTTCGGTATAACAGGATGTGTGTCAGCTATCGGCTCATTTAACTCGCCTCTTAGTAATTCATCTACTGAGATACCTAACGCTTCAGCCAGAACGGGCAAGTTAGATATGTCGGGACTGCCAGATCCTGACTCCCATTTTGAAATCGTCTTGTTTGAAAGATTCAACTTGTCTGCTAATTGCTGCTGTGTAAATCCCTGCTTTTTTCTCAATGCAGCAATTAGTTTTCCAGTTTGTATATTGTCCATTTTACACTCCGGGTTAAATTAATCGGTCAGCTCATTTTATGTTATCACACGAAAGTAAATGATTCAAGAACAGGGACAGCAAACCACTTGCTGTCCCTGTAACTTCTTTATGAACCTCGCTCGTTGGCGAAGGCTTTAAGTGCGCCAATTAGCCGTTAAGAATCTTATCCAGCTCCTCAGCGTTATGAGCAACATACTGTGCGCCATGCTTGAGCAGATGTTCCTCGCTGCGATAGCCCCAGGCCACTGCCACACGAACCATGCCGGCGTTGGTGGCGGTCTTCATATCGGTTTCAGAATCGCCAACGAAACCGACCTTTTCAACAGGCACGCCAACCTGCTCGGCAAACATTTTAGCCGTGTAGGGATCGGGCTTGTGAGGCAGTTCAGTGCCGCTGCCCAGCACCAAATGGAAGTAATCGCCAAACAGCTTGCCGGCAATAACCTTGGTGAACTCATCCAGCTTGTTGGAGATGACCGCCATAGGCTTGCCAGCAGCGTGCATCTTTTTCACCATATCCACCAGACCGGGATAGGGATAGGTCTGATCAGCATAGCATTTGGCATAAGCAGCCTTGTAAAGGGTGGTCGCCTTAGCGATGGTCTCGTCGTCTTCCACGCCCTCGGGGAGGCAGTGCTTAATGAAGGTGTAGGTGTCGTAGTTCACCTCAAGCAGCACCTTGTCGCGGGTGATGGTATCAAAGCCCAGAGCAGTGCGCATCTCATTAATAGCGGTAGAAATGTCGTCAACAGTTTCGCAAAGGGTGCCGTCCATATCAAAAATGACCGCTTGAATATCGGGATGACTCATATGATTTCCTCCTGACAGGTATTAATTTGTACATACTTATATTATACCATTTTGAGCCCATTCTGTACAGAAAATGCCGTGCGCAATCAGCACAAAAAAGAAAGTAGGAAAGGGAAATCGCATTGTGACAATGGTCAAGTCGTTAAAATGTCTACAATCTAAAACATACTTCGGTATGTTTATGGGCGTTTCAGAGGCTGCTGACGGCTCCAGATCACATAATCACAGATAAGGCGTTGAAGATCCATGGGGCTGCGGGGATTAAGCCCTGTGAGGCCGGAGATTTTTTCGAGGCGATAGTTAAGGGTATTGCGGTGGATATGCAGGCACTGGGCCGTGCGGGTACATTCGCCGCTGAGTCTGTAATAGGTGAGAAGCGTATCCATCAAGGCGTTCCCCTCATCATTCTGGAGGGAGGCCATGGTGGGTACAGGCTCGTTCAACATTCCCAGCTTGTCCAAACCAAAGAGCATCGCGTCAAAATGCCGATAGGGGTCATAGGAATGTACGCGTTGGTCAGGGCGCAGCAGGCAGCCAAGGCGCAGGGCAGAGCGGGCCTGCATAAAGCTGCGCCGCATGACCTCTTCCTGGCGGCCAAGCCCTAAGCAAACCTCGGGGGACAGATCAAGTATCAGCTGAAGCTGGTAGGAGATAGACTGAGAGGAATTGAGCACAACTGCCAATTCGGCATCGCTCATGCGAATCACATAGTTGTCCAGCCGCGAGTGGTCAAAATAGGTTTCCAGCCGAGCGAAGCAGGAGGTGACATCTGCATTGGGGTCGTTGATGCCGATAACCGCGCAGCTGCGCGTGGAGGTAACGGCCACCTGATGCTGGCGGCCTACCTGACGCAGTGGGATGTCGTTGACAGGGTGTGGCTGATGCTCTCGCCGCGCAATCCGCTGAAGAATCCGCTGGGGCTGATACCCGATACGCGGCGTCTG
>JAFUPO010000406.1 GCA_017481185.1 Clostridia bacterium
ATTGATTGCATTCCTGCGGGCCCAGTGCGGGCCAACTGCTACAGACTGGGGCTGGAGGGCTCCAACGACCGGGTGGTGATCGATCCCGGCGGGCAGGCAGACAAGTTGAAGGCCGCCCTGGGCGGCTGCCGGGTGGCGGCCATCCTTTTGACCCACGGGCATTTTGACCATGTGGGCGCTGTGGACGCCCTGTGCGATGAAACCACAAAGGTGTATATCCACGAAGCTGACCTGCCTCTTTTAACAGACAGCCAGATGAACGCCGCAGCCTTCATGGGCATGAACGTGATTGTGAACCACCCGGCCATCGGGGTCAAGGAAGGGGAAACGGTAACGGCGGCCGGGCTGACCTTTACCTGCCTGCACACCCCCGGCCATACCCCCGGCGGGGCCTGCTGGCAATGCGGCGAGGCGCTTTTCACCGGCGATACGCTGTTTCGCCACAGCCATGGCCGCACGGATCTGTACGGGGGCGACTTTTCCACGCTGATGGTATCGCTGATGCGGCTTTTGAAGATGGAGGGGGATTCGACCATTCATCCCGGCCACGAGGGGGATACCACCCTGAAAGCTGAACAGGAGTACTTTTTATGACCGTTTATCTGGATACGCCCCTGCCTAAACTGGCCGGGGACTTTATGGATGTGATCCGGGTCTTTTTCGGGCCTGGGAGCTTTGAACTGGCCAAGCACCACCCGGATGGCCTGACCCACACCCTTACGGAAGAGGACGGGCTGTGGCGCTGCGCCTTCTGGTGGAAGGGGCATATGGCCGAGGGTTCTGCCCCCGTGCCCACGGATGCGGATCCCTGGCGGCAGGAGCTGTTGCGCAAGCGCTGGTTAAAGCGCCTGTGCAAGCAGACCCTGTATGATTTGTGCCGGGAAATCACCGGCATCCATCCCCCCTGGGGGAGCCTCACGGGCATCCGCCCCACCCGGCTTTTGTACGAAGCCCATAACAAGGGCATGACGCTGGAGGAGGGCGCGGCGCATTTGGTGCGCACCTATGACCTCCACGCCGATAAGGCAGAGCTTTTGAAGGACATCGTGAAGGTGCAGATGGGCCTTTTGCCCCCCAACGACGGGGAGACAGACGTGTACATCGGCATCCCCTTCTGCGTAAGCCGCTGCGCCTACTGCTCCTTTTTGAGCGGCGAGATCGGCAAGGGCAAGCAGGTGCCCCCCTTCCTGGAGGCCCTGGAAAAGGAGATGGCCTTTACCGGGCAATTGATCCGGGAAAAGGGATTGAAGCTGCGGGCCGTGTACATGGGCGGCGGCACCCCCACCAGCCTCACTGCGCCTCAGTTGGAGAAGGTGCTCCATTGGATGCGCCGGGACTTTGACGGCGCCATGGAGTATACCGTGGAGGCAGGCAGGCCGGACACCATTACCCGAGAGAAGCTGCTGGCCATCCAGAACGCCGGCGTCACCCGCATCAGTTTGAACCCCCAGACCATGAGTGACGAAACCCTCAGGCGCATTGGCCGCAACCATACCGTTCATCAGACCTACGAGAGCTATGCCCTGGCCCGGTCGATGGGTTTTAACCACATCAATATGGATGTCATCGCAGGGCTGCCCGGCGAAACCCTTGGGGATTTTGAGCACACCATGGCCGGGGCTTTGGAACTCAAGCCCGAAAGCCTCACGGTGCATACCCTGGCCATCAAGCGCTCCAGCCGCCTGCACCTGGAGGAGGCCCCCCTGCCCGATGGGGACATGGTCGCCCAAATGGTGCGCCTGGGCCAGCACACTGCCTATCAATTGGGCATGGCGCCCTACTACCTCTACCGGCAGAAGTACATGGCCGGCAACCAGGAAAACGTGGGCTATGCCCTGCCCGGACACGCGTGCCTGTACAACGTTGACATGATGGAAGAAACCGCCAACATTCTGGCCTTCGGCGCCGGCGCCACCACCAAGCGGTTGTTTGACCGCAAGGGCTATATCAAGCGCGCCTTCAACGTCAGCGATATCCGCCAGTACATTGCGCGTGTGGACGAAATGACCGAAAGAACACGCGCCCTGTGGGACATGACAGAATAACCTGCAAACATAACAAGAGGTTGAAAACCGGCGTGCAGCTGTGCACCTGCGGTTCTTTCAGCCTCTTTTGCATGCAGCCTCCAGACATTGCTTTCCATTTGCGTCCGAACGCATTTCTGCCTCCCCGCATAGGATATTCCGGGGTTTGTAATCCCGGAAGGAGGCGCCTTCAATGGGTGTAGAATATCAGTACCAAACGGCGCAGAACGCCGTCGGTTCATATAATTGCCGTCAGAATTGTGATATCGTTCTGCTGCTCGACCACTCTGCCAGCATGGCAGGCGAAACGCTGTGCAGTCTGAAGGAAGCCGTCAAAGGCTTTATTGATGCCGTTGCTCAGGGAAATGAGCGCATCGCAG
>JAFUPO010000407.1 GCA_017481185.1 Clostridia bacterium
CATTACGCCGCCCTCGCCCTGCACCATCTCCAGCATCACGCCGCAAACGTTGCCTTCCTCCATAATTGCTTCAAGGGCCTGCGCGTCATTGGCAGGGGCGTAAACAAAATCCCCCGGGAAGGGGCCAAAGTGGTGATGAAACACATCCTGCCCCGTGGCCGCCAGGGTAGCCAGGGTACGGCCATGGAAGCTGTTTTGCAGCGTCACGATCACTGAATGGCCGGGCCCCCGCTTGTCGCTGGCATACTTGCGGGCCACCTTGATCATGCACTCATTGGCCTCTGCGCCAGAGTTGCCGAAGAACACCTTGGCCATGCCGGTCTTTTCACACAGGAGCTTGGCAAGTTTGGCTTGAGGGCTAGTATAATATAGGTGAGAAGCATGGCTCAAGGTCTGAAGCTGCCGGGTCACCGCCTCTGCCCATATCGGGTCGCAAGCGCCGCAGGTATTGACCGCAATGCCGCTGCCCAGGGCAATGTATTCCTTGCCGTTTTCGTCGGTCCAAACCGCTCCCTGGCCCTTGGCCAGCGGCACGTTGAAGCGGCCATAGGTATTAGCGATATAGGTTTGATCCATTTCCTGAAGGTTCAAAATGCTACCTCCCTTATTTCACAAACATGGTGCCGATGCCCTCGTTGGTCAGCGTTTCAATCAAGATGGAATGAGGGATACGGCAATCAATAATAAACACCTTGCGCACGCCCATATTCAAAGCTTCCATGCAGCAGTCGGCCTTGGGGATCATGCCGCCAGTAATCACGCCTTGGCTGATTAATTCCTCAGTTTCCTCCTGCGTCAGCTTCTGGATCAGGGAGGAAGGATCCTCCGGATCCCGGAGCACGCCGCAGGTATCGGTCATGGAGATCAGGCTCTCAGCCTTCAGGCTGCCCGCAATGGCTGCCGCCGCCGTATCGGCGTTCACATTGTATACGTTGCCTTCCTTGTCGCAGCCCAGGGTGGAGATGACAGGGATATACCCTTTCTCCAGCAGATCCACAATAGGCTGGGGGCGAATCTTTTCGATCTGGCCCACATAGCCCAGGCGCTGATCCAGCATAGAGGTTTCAATCATGCGGCCGTCCATACCGCACAGGCCCATGGCCTTGCCGCCGATATTATTGAGGAAAGCCACCAGTGATTTATTGATCTTGCCTGCCAGCACCATCTGCACAATCTCTGCCGTTTCCGCATCGGTGACCCTCAGGCCGTTAACAAACTGTGTCTCCTTGCCCACCCGCTTGAGCATATTTGAAATCTCAGGGCCGCCGCCATGAACCAGCACCACCTTCACCCCGATGAGGGACAGGAGCACAATGTCGCCCATGACCGCCTTTTTCAATTCTTCGTTAACCATGGCGTTGCCGCCATACTATACAACAACAACCTTTTGATTATACCGTTTGATGTAGGGCAGCGCCTCCACCAAGATCTGCGCCCTGTGGGCGTTATCGATTTTCATCTTTCTTCCTCCCCATCAGGTACGGTAGTCGCCGTTGATCTTCACATAATCATAGGTCAGGTCGCAGCCCCAAGCCGTTGCCTGGCCTTCGCCGCAGTTCAGAGCAACATCAATGATGATCTCATCCTCAGAGAGGATCTTTTTTGCTTCCTCCTCGGAGAAAGCAACGCCTGCGCCATCTTGGCACACCAGAATCTCGCCCATGGTGGAAGCAAAGGATACATCCACCTTGTTCACATCCACATCAGCCCCTGAATAGCCGATGGCGCACAGCACCCGGCCCCAGTTGGCGTCAGCGCCGAACATGGCCGCCTTCAAAAGGCTGGAACAAATAACGGACTTGGCCACGACCTTTGCGGTCTTTTCATCCGCCGCGCCGGTGACCTGGCAAGTAAGAAGCTTGGTCGCCCCCTCGCCATCCTTGGCGATGCAACGGCAAAGATAGGTGGTCACCACCCGCAGCGCCTCGCAGAAGGCTTGATAATCATCATTTTCTTCAGTGATGGTCTCATTGCCCGCCAGGCCGTTGGCCAGCACGGTCACCATATCGTTGGTGGAGGTATCCCCATCCACAGAAACCATATTGAAGGTATCCTTCACGTCCGCCTGGAGGGCCTTTTGAAGCATGGCAGGGGAAATCGCCGCGTCGGTGGTCACAAACACCAGCATGGTCGCCATATTGGGATGGATCATGCCAGAACCCTTAGCGATGCCGCCCAAACGGCATACCTTGCCGCCCACTTCAAAAGAAACAGCCATTTCCTTAAGCCGGGTATCGGTGGTCATAATGGCAGCTGCCGCATCCTGGCTGCCCTCGGCGCTAAGCGCCTCCACCAGGGGCGGGATACCCGCAGCGATGGGCGTAATATCCAAAGGCTGACCAATCACGCCAGTGGAAGCCACCACCACATCGCAAGCTTTAATACCGGCTGCCTGCTCCACCAAGGCGCACATCTGCTCAGCGATTTCGATGCCGTTGGCGTTGCAGGTATTGGCATTGCCGCTATTGCAGATCACAGCCTGGGCTATGCCGTTAGCCAGATTGGCTTTGGTAACCAGCAGAGGCGCACCCTTCACCAGGTTCTGGGTGTAAACTGCCGCTGCTGCAGCAGGCGCCTCGCTAACGATCAGCGCCAAATCCTTTTTTTCACGGTTCTTGCGAATACCACAGTGAACGCCCGATGCTTTAAACCCTTTTGCGGCACAAATGCCGCCGTTGATCATTTCCATAATATCCTCCTTATAGCGCAAGGCCGGTGGTCATGGGTACGCCCATCATCAGGTTCAAGCACTGCACAGCCGCCCCCGAGGATCCCTTGCCCAAATTATCAAACCGCGCCATGGTCAAAATCCGATCATCATTGCCCGAGATGATAATCTCCATCCCGTCCCTTTGAGAGAGGGAATTCCCTGCCGCAAAGCCGCCCAGCGCCTGGGTTTCCTCCTCCGTATATACGTGAATGAAGGGCTGGTTAGCATAATGCTCGGCATACAGGCTTCGCAGTTTTTCAACGGTCAGGCCCTTGCCCTTGCCCCAGAGCGGCACCGTGACCAGCATCCCGCTGTAAAAGTCAGATACGATGGGGCAGAAAATCGGCAGCTCTTTCAGGCCGGAAATGGCAGCCATTTCTTTTAGGTGCTTATGCTGCTGGGTCAGGCCATACTGACGGGGGCTGTCAAGCTCAATATCGCGGCCCTGAGCTTCATACTGGGCGATCATCTTTTTGCCGCCGCCGGAATAGCCGGTGATGGAATGGCAGTACAGCCCTTCCTCAGAGGATACCAGACCTTCTTGCACCAGCGGATAAGCCAGCGCGATAAAGCCGGAAGCATGGCAGCCGGGCACAGCCACACGCTTGCCCCTCTGAATTGCCTTTAAATGCTCCGGGGAAAGCTCCGGAAATCCGTAGGCCCAGTCAGCCAAGGTGCGGTGGGCTGTGGAGGTATCCAGCACCCGGGTATTGGGCTGATCGATCAAACTAACAGATTCCTGGGCAGCCGCATCCGGCAGGCAGAGAATGGCGATGTCCGCCTGATTCAAACATTCTTTACGGGCCTGCGGATCCTTGCGCTTGGCCTCGTCAATCAGAATCAACTCAATATCCTCTCGCCCGGTCAGCCGCTCATAGATGCGCAGCCCGGTGGTTCCCTCCCGGCCATCGATAAAAACCTTCGTCAAAGGGATGTCCCCCTTTCAAATACACATAACTATTCGACGAACACGTATAATTATACACAACTGCATTTCCGTGTCAAGCCCTGTGCGCAAGTTCTTTGGGCAACGCAAGAGGGAAACTTTCTTGCTTGAAAGCTTCCCTCTGGTCTGTTTCTTACTTCCACACCTGAGTGGGGGCAGGCTTCATGGCCTCCGGCTTCACCCCTTCGTCTCTTAGGGCAAAACCTAAATCAAAATTGAAGTTTTTAACATTGCTGCGAATCTCTACGCCAGTGATGATCTGACTGGTTTCGTCGCTTTCCTCCAACTGGCTGCCCAACAGAACCAAGTCTGTGCGCTTCTGGGTGGGAATCAGCTCCTCATGCCAGAGTATCTCTACATCATAAACGCTGGGATAAACATTGTCAAAGAGATAGTAGCCGTAAATGTCAGTCACCGCTTCATGGATCATCAGGCCATCCTTGATAAGGCGAACGGTGATGCCGGGCATGGCTGCTTCCGTCGTATCCTGCAAGCCATTGCCGTTTTCATCCAGCCATGCTTTATCGCCCAGCATACCAGGCTTCACAGCGCCAATATCCAAACCGCTTTCATGGGCGCCCATGATCACATGAATGGGATAGCTTACGCCCGTTGCGCCAGCCTCCTCCTGAATGATGCTCATCATCAGGCCGCTGGTCACTCGATCATCCTGGTCGTTCACCAGCAGATACCCGTCAGGCAGTGCAACTTGAATCTCGTAATCTCCAGGCAGCACGCTATCAAAGCGATAGGCGCCGTCTTCGCCAGTGGTCATACTGCCCACGACCATGCCATCCTCATTGACCAGGTTCACCGCCGTGCCCGGCAGCGCCATCGCCGTGCCAGCTTCATCCTGCCAGGCCATGCCCTCCAGAACGGTATACTGAACGATACCAGCGCTCAGGCCTTCCTTGTATTCCCCTGCGGAAAGCCCAAAGGCAGGCTCTACCAATTCGCCATCCCCATTATCCTGGAAGGTGGCATACCCTGCCTTCGCGGCAATGCAGCCTGCCGGCAGCTCCACCAAGGCATCATAGCTGCCAGGAACCAAGCCCGCAAACTGAAAGCGGCCATCGCTGTCCGTTACAGCCTGATAGCGGGTCGTGCCATCGGTCAGATCCCTCAGGGTCACATCCATGCCGGAAAGCATGGTGTCCATCTCGTTCCAAGAGCCGGATAGGTCTTCATCCATCCAAATATAACCTGTGATCTGGGCCTGGGGCACCATACCGATCATCAAACCTGTATCCATCTGCCCTGCGGCAGCGTTATAGATGCCTTCGTAGGTATTTTGCCCTCGAGGAGCAATAGCTTCGCCGTTACGGGTAAACACATAGTTTTCAAGGCCTGCCAGATTCAGCGTATAGCTGCCCGGGCGAATCCCATCTACCAGGAACGCGCCGTCTGCGCCGGTAATTTGTTCCTGACCCTCAAACGTCAGCCGCACCCCTGACAGGAATCTCTCGCCTTCTTCATACTGGCCGGAGCCGTTCAGATCTTCGTAGATTCGTCCCTCCAACCGGGCCAGAATCAGGCCGCCAGCCAGAGGCATGGCCTTCTGGTCTGCCGTTTTGAAATCGAAAATATCGCTGGCCGCCGTCAGGCCAACGCCTGTCAGCACATTGCCGCCAGCTGCCACAGGGGCAAAAGCGCCGCCTTCAGGCAGGTCGTACCGTACATGGTAGGATCCGGGCATCACCCGATTAAAGCTATAGCCGCCGTCATTGCCGGTAACCGTCTGGAAGGCAATCGTTCCCTCCTTCTGGTTCACCAGCGTCACCGTTACGCCGGCCAAACCGCCTTCGCCGCCGTCCTGCACACCGTTATCGTTGGCATCGTTAAAGAACGCGCCGCTAACTCGGCCAGGCCGGATCAAACCGCCGTCAACCCCTTCAAGATTCTGGCCCATAGCCAGCATCAAAGAGGCAGTTTCCCCATCTCCTTCATCGCTCAGGGAGGTGACCAAGTTGCCTTCCCCAAGCTTCGTAAACACATAGCCGTCCTTGGCTTCCATACGCACCTGATAGGCGCCGGGCACCAGGCCAGCAAAATGATAGCTGCCGTTATGATCAGATCGATCCCGTGCAATGATCTGCCCAGCTGCATCAACCAAAGCCACATCCAGGTTGGCGGCAGCCGCCTCACGGTTGTCCTGAACGCCGGTATAGTTATCATCCATATAGATGGTGCCGGAAATGGAGCCGGTACGCACCGCGCCGACATAAACTGTTTTCTGCTCCATATCCTCCATCGGGAGTTTTTGAAGAGTACTATCCTGACGACCGTCACGGGCCTCGAACCAGTTGCCCGCCTCGCTCATGCTGACCGCGTGGGTGAAAACTACCGTTTCATCCGGCAGGGTGGCTTTCAGGCGATAGTTGCCGCCCCGAAGAGCTTCAAAGCGGAACGTGCCTGTTGCATCCACCGTAACGCTGCCCATCTTATCGCCTGTGGAGATCTTCTCCAGCACCAGCTCCACGCCAGCCAGAGGTTCATCCCCCTCCTGATAAATGCCGTCATAATCAGGATCCAGGAATACGATGCCCTCAATCACGCCTCCGGTAACCAAGCCAACATTCTGGCTATCGATGGTTTTGCCCGCTTCCACCACGATGGTCTTCTCGCCAGTGCGCAAGCCCTCGCCGGTGAAGATGGAGCGCATATCCCGCCCCGTTTTGCTGTAGCGGGTAAACATCATGCCCTCAGGCGTCGTCACAGTCAGATCATAGCTGCCCGGACGCACACCGCTAAAGCGGTAAACACCGGTCTCATCCGTTACCAGCTCGTAGCTCACGCCACCGGATCTGCGGGGCACCAGCTGCACGACCACGCCAGCCTGACCCGGCTCATCCTCTGTCATGATGCCGCTGGCATCAGAGTCGTACCACACCTTGCCGGAAACGAAGCCTAGCTTCACCACACCCGCTGCCACAGCCGTTTGACCGCCCTGGGTCAGCGTGATGGGATCCGTATCCGCCTGGCGGCCTTCCTGCTTTGCAATCGCGCTGGTGTAATCATTCATTTTGTCGCCCTTGGCGCTAAAGGCGTAGCCCTCAGGCAGCTGGAAACGCACTTGATATACGCCGGGAAGCAGCTGCTTAAAGCTTACCTCACCATCGGCATTGGTCGTGCCGGAGGCTGCGATATTGCCCTGCTGATCCACGGCGCTGACCGTGATACCCGCCACAGCCCGCTCGTAGATACCGCGGCTTCCGTTTTCGTTGGAATCCCAGAAAACGACCGCCCGCAGGCCCGTAGGAACCACCAGCGTGCCGTTCATGCCGGTGAGCTGCTGCCCATCGCCCACCTGGAAGGGAGCAGACTGCCCATCCTTAGCAATAATGCTGCCGCCAATCAGGTTAAAGGCTGTGCCCGCCGGGGCTTCCATGGCCAGGCTGTAGGTGCCGGGCATCAGATTGCTGAACTGATAATTGCCCTGATCATCCGTAGCCGTCGTATGGTACAGCTCATAGCTATCACCCACAAGGCGGTACAGGCTCACGGGGAACTGGGTTTTTGCGCTTTCTCCACCATCCAGCACGCCATTAGCGTTCTGATCCTCAAAAACCTGGCCGGATACCTGGCCCTCCCGGTAAAGGGCCAGCGTCTCTAGCAGCGCCGTCTGTTCCGCTGTCACCTGCACGGTCAAGGATGCAACGCCTTGCTGAACTGTCCACGCGCCGCCCTGCTGGGCCCCATAGCCTGCCGGAATGGCGACGCTCACCGTGTATGCGCCGGGAATCAGATCATTAAAGGCGATGGTGCTTTGGGTCTCAAGGCTCCAGGCTTCCTGAACGCCCTGGGCTGTTACCGTTACAGGCACTGACTCCTGCCAGCTGATGCCGCCCTCCATGCGGCCCAACGCAGACAGGGTCAGGCGGTAGAGGCTGTCCTGGCCGCCGGTCACGCCCAGATTCCACTGGGCAGCGCCCTTCTGAGCAAAGTCATAACCGTTCAATGAGGCAAGCATCATCCCTTGCGGGAGATAAACTGCCATCTGATAATCTCCAGGATAGAGCTGGCTCATCGTAACCCTTCCATTTTGGAACACGCCGCTCTTAAGCACCTGGCCATTCTGGATCAGGCTAGCTTCCTGGCCATCCATGCCGGAGGCTTCTAGGGTCACGCTGCCCAGGGCCACCGCTTCTGCGTTGACCTGGGCTTCCTTGGTTTCTTCATTCAGCGCCACAGCCCCTGCCTGCCACTTGCCGCGGCTGCCGTCTACAAAGGCATAGGCATCGGCCATATCGCCGGTCAACTCAAAGGTCACATCATAGGTTCCGGCAGTCAGCTGACTGAAGCGGTAAAGGCCCTGGCTATCCGTCACAGCCGTCTGCCCAGCTGCCGTCACCCCCACGCCCTCAAGGGGCGCGCCGTTCACCGTGACCTGCCCCTGAATCATGCAGGTCACCGTATAGGGGATCTCCATGCGGCCATTTGCTTCGCCAGTCATCATATGTTCCGGCAATACGAAGGTGAGGCTCTCTCCCTCTGGGAGGCTGCCGGGGATCTCGAAGCTGCCGTCTCCCTGGGTGTATGCTCTGAGGATCACGCCCTCCTGACGCTTCTCCACCCGCAGGCCGGTTTCGCCGGTCTCGCCGTTATCC
>JAFUPO010000408.1 GCA_017481185.1 Clostridia bacterium
CCATGAGAGACGCATTTACCCGGGCGCTGATGCGCGAGGCACAAAAGGATCCCCGGCTGACGCTGGTGACGGGGGATCTGGGCTTTGGCGTGTTGAAGCCCTTCTGGACGGATTATCCCAAGCAGTTTATCAACGCGGGCATTGCTGAGCAGGCCATGACCGGCATGGCCGCAGGCCTGGCCCTTTCCGGCAAAACGGTGTTTACCTATTCCATTGGCACCTTTCCCACCATTCGGCCTCTGGAGCAGATCCGCAACGATTGCGCCTACCACCAGGCTAATGTGAAGGTGGTGTGCGTAGGCGGCGGCTTTGTATACGGCTCCTTGGGCATGAGCCATCATGCCACGGAGGACATGGCCATCCTGCGGGCGCTGCCCGGCGTGACCGTGTTCACCCCCGGCGATCCCTATGAGGTAGACGCGGTGGTGCCTGCCCTGTACCGCACCCCCGGGGCCTGCTATCTTCGCCTGGGCCGGGGCGGCGAACCCACCCTGCATGAAAAGCCCATTGAAAACTACCAGGTGGGCCAGGCCCTGAGCCTAATCCCTGCAAATGAAGATACTCAGGTGGCCATCCTTTCCGCCGGCGGCATCCTTACCCAGGCCCATGCTGCGGCCAAGGCCCTCAACGCCCAGGGGGTGAAGTGCGCCCTGTATTCCTTCCCCACGATTAAACCCATGGATGAAGAAGCCGTCAGGCAGCTGGCTGCCACGGTGCCTCACCTGATCACCCTGGAGGAGCACACCATTATCGGCGGCCTGGGCGGCGCTGTTTCTGAGATCATGGCGGGCATGACCGGCCCCCGGGCGCAGCTTGCCCGCATGGGGATGCCCGATTGCTATTCTTCCGTGGTGGGAGACCAGCAGTATCTGCGCACTTATTACGGCATGGATGCGGACAGCGTGGTTAAACAGGCGCTGGCCCTTGTGAAGGAGTAATATCATGAGTCAACCCCGTGATCTGAAAGTGATCCATAACGAGCTGCTGGGCCAGTTTGCGGATATCATCCGCATCTGCGACAGCCATGAGATCCCCTATAACCTGATGTGCGGGTCCCTGCTGGGGGCTGTGCGCCACCAGGGCTTTATCCCTTGGGATGACGACATCGATCTGCTCATGACCCGGGAGGCCTTTGCCCGCTTTGAACAGGTGTACAATGACCTGTGCGACGACAAATATCTCCTCTGCTACACCAATACCTGGACCCCCCGGGTCATGTCCAAGGACCCGGAGGTGGCGGATGTGTTCACCGATATTTTTATTCTGGACTATCTGCCTGAAGGCAAGCTGGCTAAGAAATTCCGCTTGCTCACCTTGAAGCTCCTCCAGGGGATGCTGAAAAAGAATGTGGATTACAGCCGCTTCTCCTTTGCCCAGAAGGTGCTGCTTTTCGGCACCCATGTGCTGGGCCTTCCCTTCTCTGTGGAAACCAAGACCCGCTGGTACGCCAAGGTATCCCAGGCCACCAAGAGCGGCACGAAAATGCATATGTCCAACGGCGCTTTCGGCCTGCTCACCCAGGAGTGGGACCCCGCCCTTTTTGAAAAGATGGACTATGTGCCCTTTGAGCACCTGATGGCTTCCATCCCCGTGCGCTACCATGAAGTGCTGGTGACCCTCTTTGGCGAGGATTACATGACCCCTCCCCCCGAAAGCGAGCGAGTGGCGAAGCATTTGGATCTTTGATGTTTTTTGCGAGAACCCTTTCCTTTTAGGAAAAAGGAAAGGGTTCTCGCGCTCTCCCAAAGGAAAACCGTTTGGGAGATATACAAAGGCGACTTTATTTTATATTAAAGTTTTTGAAGGGAGAGCGCGAGAGGGGGACTTTTTTACAAAAAAGTCCCCCTCTCGCAGAAAACACTCCATGAACCGTACAAAAAAGTTCCTCTACAATACGTTAGCCACCAGCGGGTATCAGCTGGCAGCCATGCTCATGGGCTTTGTGACCCCCCGGCTGATGATGGCCTTTTACGGCTCCGAAATCAACGGGCTGGTGGTGTCCATCAACGACTTCATCAACTACTTTAAATTGGTGGAGGCGGGTTTGGCTACGGCGGCGGTGTACAGCCTGTACAAACCCTTGGCCGATAAGGATGAACATGGCATCAGCGCCATCGTGTCCGCTGCCCGAGGCTTCTACAACGTATCCGGATATCTGTTTATCGCGCTGACGGCGGTATTTGCCATTATTTATCCCCTGGTAGTGCCCTGCGACAGCCTGGATGCCTTAAGCGTGGGCCTGCTGGTCGTGATCATGGGGATTTCCGGCGCGCTGGAGTTTTTCACCCTTTCCCGCTACCGGGTGCTGCTCACCGCGGATCAAAAGACCTATGTGGTGTCCCTGGCCTCCATGGCCAGCCTCATCGCCCAAACGGCGGTGATCGCCGTGATGGCTGTCTGCCGGGTGAACGTATTGGTGCTGCGCCTGTTTGCGGGCCTCACCATCCTGATACGCTCGGGCATCCTCTACGCCTATGTGCGCAGGCATTATCCCTATGTTAATTACAAGGCAGCCCCCAACAAGGCGGCCCTTTCCTCCCGGTGGGATGCCTTGTACCGGCAGCTGATCAACAGCCTCCAGCAATCCCTGGGCGTGACCATGACCACCCTCATCGTTCGGGACGCGGCAGTAGTCAGCGTATACGGCACCTATCACATGGTTATCATGGGCCTGTGGGGCATCCTCAAAATGGTCACCACAGGCATCTACTCCCTCTTTGGCGAGATGCTGGTCAAGGGTCAGCAGGCGGTAATGCGCCGGGCCTACCGCGATTTTGAGTATCTGTATCTGAGCCTGTGCACGGTGATCTACGGCGTGTGCGCGGTAATGATTCTTTCCTTTGTGCGCATTTACACCCAAGGGGTCACCGATGCGGACTACATTCAGCCCCTGTGGGCGGCGCTGCTGGTTTTGCAGGGCATGAGCGACCAACTGAAGCTGCCTCTGGACATGATGGTCACCGCTGCGGGCAAGTTCAAGGAGACCCGCCATTACAACACCGCCCAGGTGGTTATTGCCGTGGGCCTGGGCGCTGTGCTGGGGCTGATCTTCGGGGTGCCGGGCATCATCATCGGCCTCATCTGCGCCAACCTGACCCGCACGGCATTGCAGCTTTATTTTGTACCGAAGAATATTACCGGCATCCCCGCTGTGAAAACCCTGGCCCGCCAGGGCCGCTGCTACCTCACCGTGGCACTGGTTTTCGGCCTGTGGCAGCTGCTTCCCTGGGAGCCTGCGGGCATTTTCCAATGGCTGGCCATGGCCCTATTGTGCGCCGCCTCCGCCGGTATCCTGACGGTGCTGATGGGCCTTGTCTTTGACCGTGACGGCCTGTTTGGGCTCAAACGCCGCGCTAAATCTTTTTTGAAGAAGGGAGACTGACCCATGAACGTGACCGAAGCTATCCGCGCCCGCCGCAGCATCCGCAAGTATAAGCCCGATCCCATCCCCCAGGAGCACATCCAGCTGATCCTGGAGGCGGCCATGATGGCCCCCAGCGCCTGCAACTGCCGCCCCTGGGAGTTTGTGATCATCACCGACCCGGCCGTGAAAAACGAGCTGGCTGACAACCACCCCTATGCCAAGCATCTGCGCACCTGCCCGGCAGCCATCCTGGTCTGCGGCAGGCCCGATCTGCAAGATCATGTGTGCCCCGGTTATTTTCCCCAAGACTGCGGCGCAGCGGTGGAAAACATCCTGCTACAGGCCCTTGAATTGGGCTACGGCACCTGCTGGTGCGGCGTGCATCCCCGGCCTGAAAGAATCGAGGCCTTTACCCGCATCCTGAACCTTGAAAGCGTGCCCTTTGGCCTCATCACCCTGGGCGTGGCTGACGAAGCGCCTCAGGCCCGGGGCTTTTATGACGAGAGCCGGGTCAGGTATGTGTGATTATATGCGAGCCCCCTTTTCTTTTCACAAGGAGAGAAAAGGGGGCTCGCGCTCTAACGAAAGAAAAGGGATTATGACCTGTTTTCGCACCATGGCCCCGCCTTCGGCGGAAGTTAAGAGTGAAGAACTAAGAGTGAAAAGTTTTAGTTTCTTATCTCCACCCGGAAGCAACCATGGAAAAGGCTTTTGCCCCATCGGGAACCGAAAGGCGGCTCAGCCGCCCGGGCGGATACAGGATCCGCCCCTACGACGCGATGTAGGGGGGCATTGTATATGCCCCCGTAGCGTAACACCCGGAAGC
>JAFUPO010000409.1 GCA_017481185.1 Clostridia bacterium
CTCATGTTCGGCAACCTGATCCGTGAGTGCGGCGTGCTGGAGCGCCTGTCCAAGACCGCTCAGAACGAGCTGGCTAACCTGGTTACCATCCTCTTGGGCATCACCATCGGCTCCACCATGGTGGCGGATAAGTTCCTCCAGCTGGAGACCCTGCTCATCATGGGTCTGGGCCTGGTGGCTTTCATCCTGGACACTGCTGGCGGCGTGCTCTTTGCCAAGCTGCTTAACGTGTTCCGCAAGAACAAGATCAACCCCATGATCGGCGCTGCCGGTATCTCCGCCTTCCCCATGAGCGCCCGCGTGATCCAGAAGATGGCCAAGGAAGACGACCCCAACAACTTCATCCTCATGCAGGCCACCAGCGCCAACGTGGCTGGCCAGCTGGGTTCCATTGTGGCTGGCGGTATGATGATCACCCTGGTGACCATGCTGCTGGGCTGATGAGCGAAAGGAGAAAATGCAGATGTTTACGACTTTGTCTCTGATGCAAAAGGGCCTTATCGCTACGGCCTTTGGCCTGGGCGGCGTGTTTCTGGTCCTGTGCCTGTTCTTTTTGACCATCAAGGTCATGCAGAAGATCAAGTAAAAGCAAACCAAAAGGCTCCTCGAAAGAGGAGCCTTTTATAATGTGCACAAAATATTTGATAAAACGCATAAGAGCGCAGCCTGTAAGCCGAGTTCTGTCGAGGATGATCATCTATCCAGGCGCACTGTTACCAATGCGCTCAAGCGATCATGGGAGCGGGACGGGCAGCCCCATTTGCTCCACTACGATCTTGCACCAGGTGGGGTTTACATCGCGGACAAGTCGCCAAGCCGCGGGTGAGCTCTTACCTCGCCTTTCCACCCTTACCTGAAAAACAGGCGGTATCTCTCTGTTGCACTTTCCTTGGAGTCGCCTCCACCGGCCGTTAACCGGCACCCTGCCCTGCGGTGCTCGGACTTTCCTCACGCCCTTGCGGGCCCGCAATCATCCAGCTGCCTCTTATGCGCACCTAACAGAATAGCATCCATTTTGAAGAATGTCAACGGATTTTCTGCCGACAAAAAAGGATTTATGCCCCTGGACGTGGTATATATCCAATAGCCGGATACGAAAGCAGGTGACGAGCAATGACCCTTCGTGAAACCTGGGAGTTGGAGGAGGCCCAGCGGCTGTCCCCCGGAGCGTTTTTGAGCCGGAATACCCGAGGCCGCGAGCGCCCCATGGAGCCCTGCCCCTTGCGAACGGCCTTTCAGCGGGACCGGGATCGAATCATCCACTGCAAGAGCTTTCGACGGCTAAAATTTAAGACCCAGGTTTTTCTCTCGCCGGAGGGGGATCATTTCCGCACGCGGCTCACCCACACCCTGGAGGTGGCGCAGGTGGCCCGCACTTTGGCCCGGGCCCTCAGGCTCAATGAGGATCTGGCTGAGGCCATTGCTCTAGGCCATGATTTGGGGCATACCCCCTTTGGCCATATTGGCGAAAGAACCCTGAACAGTTTGGTGCAGGGGGGCTTTCGCCACAATGAGCAGAGTTTGCGCATGGTGGAGCGGCTGGAAAATGAAGGCCAGGGCCTGAACCTCACCTGGGAGGTGAGAAACGGCATCGCTCATCACTCCGGCAAAGTGCGGCCGGCGACCCTGGAGGGGCTGTGCGTCAGCCGGGCGGATAGAATCGCCTATCTGAACCACGATATTGACGATGCGCTGCGGGCGGGGGTGCTCAAGCCTTTTGAGCTGCCCCAGGATTGCCTAAAGGTATTGGGCTTCACCCATGGGGAGCGGATCAATACCATGATTCTTGATATTGTTCACGAGTCCGAGGGGAAGGATGACGTTCGCATGAGCGAAAAGGTGCAGACGGCCACCAACGCCCTTCGGGAGTTCATGTTTGAGCGGGTCTATCAGGATGAATGGCGGCAGAAGGAAGAAGAGCGGTGCGACCATGTGGTTAGAGCGCTGTTTGAGCACTTTTGCCAGCATCCGGGGGAAATGCCCAATGAATATGTGACCATCGGTTACCAGGAGGGTACCGAGCGGGCGGTGTGCGATTATCTGGCCTGTATGACAGATCGATACGCCACTCGGCTTTACCAGAAGCTGTTTATTCCCTCAGCATTTCCCTTGGCGTGAGGAAGAATGACACAAATTGTTGAATTGATCGGCAGGAATTGACCTTCTTGCGGCGAATGAATAGGAAAGGTGAGCATATGGCAGGACGATTCCCACCCGCCTGGTTGGACGAGCTTCGCGCCCGGGCTGACATTGTGCAAGTGGTGTCCTCTTACGTGCCGCTTAAGCGCAACGGGCATAGATATTGGGGTCTGTGCCCGTTTCATAACGAAAAGACCGCTTCCTTTTCTGTGGATGCTGAGCGCCAATTGTATCACTGCTTCGGCTGCAAAGCCGGGGGCAGCGTGATCCAGTTCGTGATGGAAATTGAACGGCTGGAGTTTCAGGAAGCTGTAAAGCTTCTGGCAGACCAATTGCATATGGCCCTGCCACAAATGGAGGAGGATCCCAACTACCAAAAGCGCAGGGATCAGCGCCAGCGCTTGCAGGAATTGAACCGGGCGGCAGCCCAGTACTTCCACCAGCTCTTGTATAGGCCCCAGGGCCAGAAGGTGCTGGAGTACCTCCATGGCCGCGGGCTGGATGATGGCGTGATCCGCCGCTTCGGCCTGGGCGCTTCCCCCCAGGGATGGGACGAATTGATCAAGGCCATGACCGCCGATGGCTACACGGTGGAGGAGATGCGCATTGCAGGCCTATGCGTGGTGAAGGAGAACAAGTCCTTCGATATGTTCCGCAACCGGGCGATCTTTCCCATCATTGACGCCCACGGCAATGTGCTGGGCTTTGGCGGGCGCATCATGGGGGAGGGGCAGCCCAAGTATCTCAACACCCCGGATACCCCGGTATTCAACAAGCGCCAGGGGGTTTACGCCGCGAATCTTTTGCGCAAGTGCCGCAACCTGAAAAGGGTCATCCTGGTGGAAGGCTATATGGATGTGGTGGCGCTGTCGCAGTTTGGGGTGCAGGGCGTGGTAGCTACCCTGGGCACGGCCCTAACCCAGGAGCAGGCGCGGCTGTTGAAACGGTATGCCCCCCAGGTTTACGTCGCTTATGACGGCGACAGCGCCGGTCAGCACGCCATTCTCCGCGCGCTGGAGATCTTTGAGCAGGAGGAAATGCCTGCCAAGGTGCTGGATTTCCCAGGCGGGCAGGATCCGGATGAATTCATCCGCGCCCATGGGGTGGAGGCCTTTGAGGCTTTGCAGCCCATCAGCGCTGCCGCCTACCGGATGCGCCGAAGGGAAGACGAGTTTGACCTGTCCACCCAGGATGGGCGCACAGAATATGCCAAGGCCTGCGCCGCGATCCTGCGCAAGGTGGATCAGCCGGTGGATCTTGAAAACCTGCTGACCCAATTGGCTTTGAAGACCGGTTTCTCGCGGGAAGTGCTGCTGGCCCAAATGGATTTGAAGCTGCCTGAGAAGGTGCATAGTCCCAAACCCATGAGGGAAAAATGGAGCCCAAAGGCTGCTGTATCCGAAGGGCGGCGCGCTCAGCAAACCCTGCTTTCGCTCATGGCCACAGGCCGTTTGCCTCAGGGAACCGTAACGGCTGAGGATTTTGCCGATGAGCGCTTGCGAGCGCTGGGCGAGGCCCTTTTGGCAGGCCAAAGCGTGCCTAGCTTGGTGGAGCAGCAAGCCACCCAGGAGGAGCAGGCTCAGGTTTCCCAATGGCTGATGAGCCCGGGGGAGTTGAGCCAGGATCAGCTTTTAAAGATGGCCCAGGAGTGTTTAAACAACCTGCGCTGCCAGCGCATTGAAGAAAG
>JAFUPO010000410.1 GCA_017481185.1 Clostridia bacterium
ATTACCGCCGCATGGCCATTAAAGCGGTAGGTGCCCGCCCGGCCCATGGAGGGCGTGGTGGACGTTTTGGAGATAGCGTAGCGGCGCAGATAATTGGCCTCTGCATCCGTCACGGTAATATCCACACCGCCCAGGTGATTGATGATTTCCTGCACCTGCTTCATATCAAAGAGGATAAACTTCTCCACCTTGACGCCAAAGTGAGTGCTGATAATCTGGCAGAGGGCCTCGGGGCCGTAGTTTTTGGCAATGTAATTGATGCGGCCGATCTTGCCGTCAGGCCGGAGCACCAACAAATCGCGAATGAAGGAGGTCAGCATCACCCGGCGAGCCCGGGTATCCAGGGTCACCAGCACCATACCGTCGGTGTTGCCCAGGTTGCCAGTCTTGCCCTGCCACTGATCCACGCACATGAGCAGATAGTGGTGCTGGCCCTCCACAGGTTCGGGCACTTCATCATAAGGGATGGGCGTAATATCCTTGGGCTGTCGGGCATAGGCGCTGGGAATGGCGCTGAGCATCGTCAAAAGCACCAGCACCAGGCAAAGCAGCTTCTTTAGCATAAGCGTTGTCTCCTTATCGGTCGGTTTCACACAATCAAACGCAGAAAGCAGGAACTTTCTTCCCGCTATTGTTGTATCATATCACAAATGCCGTCGCCTTGACAAGGGTTTCGGACCCATGGTAATATTATAAATCCGCTTGGCATCCCAGGGATGCAGCGATTATTTTGCTTTTGATTGCCGATACTAAAGCAGCGAGGTGTTTTTTATGAAGCAGTACCGCGTCGGTATCGTTGGCGCCACTGGCATGGTGGGTCAGCGCTTCATCTCCCTTTTGGAAAATCATCCCTGGTTTCGCATTACAGCCCTGGCCGCCAGCGCCCGCAGCGCAGGCAAGGCGTACCATGAGGCTGTGGAAGGCCGCTGGGCCTTTGACTGGCCCATCCCTGCCAGCGTGCGCAACCTGCCTGTATTGGATGCCAGCCAGGTAAAGCAGGTGGCTGCTCTGGTGGACTTCGTTTTCTGCGCCGTGGACATGAAAAAGGATGAAATTCGCGCCCTGGAGGAAGCCTATGCCAAGGCGGAGATCCCTGTCATCTCCAACAACAGCGCTTGCCGCGGCATCCCGGATGTGCCCATGATCGTACCTGAGATCAATGCCGCTCACGCCGCTGTAATTGCCACCCAGAAAAAGCGCCTGGGTACCCGACGGGGCTTTATTGCTGTGAAGCCCAACTGCTCCATCCAGAGCTATGTGCCGGCCCTGACCCCGCTCATGGACTTTGTGCCTGAAAAAATCAGCGTATGCACCTACCAAGCCATTTCCGGCGCTGGCAAAACCTTCAAGACCTGGCCTGAAATGGCGGATAATGTGATCCCCTACATTGGCGGCGAGGATGAAAAGAGCGAGCAGGAGCCCTTGAAGCTTTGGGGCGATCTGAAGGAGACGGATGATGGCCTCATCATCGAAAACGCCAAATTGCCCGTGATCAGCGCCCAGTGCCTGCGAGTGCCCGCCTCTGACGGCCACATGGCGGCAGTGTCCGTTTCCTTTAAGGAAAAGCCCTCGATGGAGGAAATTCTCAGCCGCTGGCAGAGCTTTGAAACCATTCCACAGAAGCTGGAGCTTCCCAGCGCTCCCAAGCCCTTTCTGCAA
>JAFUPO010000411.1 GCA_017481185.1 Clostridia bacterium
ACAAGGGTTTCAAGGCTTTCCCCAACGCCCATTACATAGGAACGGGCGCCGTATGGACACAGGCGGCGGCTCAGGGCCGGGGGAGCGCAATAGGGGGTACCCGGCGCAAGCCTTGTGGTGGGCAGGTTGGGGTTGCCCAGCTGCATGGCGCGGTAGGAAACGTCGTTTTCCAGCAGCAGATCGGTAAAGGTCTGGCTGCCGGTGGTTACTTTGGGGGTATAGCCCAGCGGACAACGGAGGGCGGTCGAACCGTTGCCGTTATCGGGCAGGGAGGGTGTGGGCAGTCCCTCGGGGCCCTCTCCGGGCTGCGCGGGCTGGTTGTTTTCATCGGGCAGAGCAGGCGTAGGCAGCTCCTCGGGGCCGGAATCCGGCTGGGCTGGGATGTCGATCATCGTCATGGTCAGCGCTCCTTTGCTGGTTTGGGAAGCAAAAAAAGCTTCCTGTAAGCACTGTATGCATGGGATGAAAGCTTGTGCGGGTTGACTGCGCCGGCAGGGCATGCTATATTGGTAATCGGTTAACGACGACAAACCGCAGGAGGGATGCATATGATGGCCCAGCCGTTTTTGCAGGATATCACCGATCAGCTCAAGGAGGCTCAGGTCAAGCTGGGCTTTGGCCCCAGCACCGTCAAGCTCTACTACACCGTGGCAGCCCTACAGGCGTTGACGGGCTTGACGCATGCCGACGAACAGGCCATGGCTGCCGCCCTTGCCGATGAAGCAGCTTTCTCCGCATCGCCGCTGGGTCAGCTCGGGTTTCTCCCTCATGAGGATCGCGTAGAGGTGACCATTCCCCAGGAAGGCGTGCGCTATGTGCATGAGCAGGTGGAGGCCTCTCCCTTCCTGCGGGAGCTGATCGGCCTGTTCGCGGGCCACCATCACGCCACAATGGCGGAGGTAACAGCCCTTTTTGAGCGGCAGGAGACGGCTTTTGTCAGCCGCAGCATGCCCGCAGGCGCGGAGTTTGACTGCGCACTGTATTTCCCCGATGGTCAGCCGGATGGCTACTGCTACTTTTTCAAGGAGGAAATGGGGCATTTGAGTTATCACCGCTTCCGTCAGGAGGACGCCAAACGCTTGCTGGAGGACGCATAACAAAACCCGCCGCTGCCTTTACAGAAGCAACGGCGGGTTGATCCGTCCGAAAAGCTCAGCCCTGCAGGCCAGCCTCCTGACGCTCCATATTTTCCACGACCACGTCGTAGATTTCGCCCAGAGAAGCGCAGTACTCCAGCAGCTGCCAGGGCTCGTTGGTGTGGAAGTGAATCTTGATCAGATCCTCGTCGCCCACGGCCAGCAGGCAGTCGCCCTTCAGGTTGGCGGTGATGTAATCGTTGATGGCGTCCTCATCCAGATCGTGGCCCTCGATAAGCAGCTGGGTATCGAATTTAAACTCAAGCATGATTGTGACTCCTTATCCAAATAGAATTGCGGATAAACGCAGTATCATTATAACGTATTTCCGCCAAAGTGGCAACAGTTTTGCTGCCGGGGCAGGTTCATTTGCCCGTGCA
>JAFUPO010000412.1 GCA_017481185.1 Clostridia bacterium
ACGTTACGGGGGCATATGCAATGCCCCCCTCCATCGCGCCGTAGGGGCGGATCCTGTATCCGCCCGGGCGGCTGCCGCCTTTCAGTGCCCGAAGGGGCAGTTGCCTTTTCCACAGTTGCTTCCGGGTGGAAAAAAGAAACTAAAACTCTTCACTCTTAGTTCTTCACTCTAAACTTCCCCCACACGCGGGGGCATATACAATGCCCCCCTACATTACACCCGGAAACGACCCCGTATGTTGCGATCGCTTCATCGGGAAATGAATCCGGGTGAGTGATCCGTTCAGTTTCTTGCAGCAGAAAAAGCCTCCCCTGTGTAAGGGGAGGTGCCCCACAAGGGGCGGAGGGGTTGCGCCTAACCGGCGATATGAAAATGCTTTGTTTTCCTAATGTATTTTATTTACAACTGTCAGTTGTATTTTTCAATACAAGCCTGTTTTTGTTGTACAATGGTTTTGTCTACAACAAAAAGGAGGATGGCA
This sequence comes from Clostridia bacterium, assembly GCA_017481185.1. The sequence continues at coordinate 482 of JAFUPO010000412.1, forward strand.
TATGAATGAAGCCTGCCAGGAACAATGGGAGAACTTGGTGAAAAACCTGATTCGGCTGCGCAAAGAAAATGGCCTCTCCCTGAGGAAGATGGCCAAATTGCTGGGCATGGGGCCCTTGCTGCTGGCAAAGACCGAGCGGGGGGAAATATCCCTTCGGCTGACGGTGGAGATATTTTTTAAGATTGAAGAAGCCTTCGGGATCAGCCCCAGCCGGATGCTATCGCCCTGGCCGGAGGAGAAGCAGGAAGGGGACAATCTTACGCTGTGAGGGCGCCCTATATATCATGAGGTTTTTTGAAGGAGGCGGGCCTTTTTTACCAGAAAGGCCCCTTTTCGCTGACCACCTCAATCCCTTCTGCCAGCATTAGCGCGCAGGTAACGCCATTGCCCGGGCATTTGCGGCCGGTGAAGGTGCCGTCGTACACTCGGCCGCAGCCGCAGGAGGGGCTATCGCTTTTGAGGATGGCCTTTTGGCAGCCATACAGCTTTGCCATGCCCAGGGCTTCCTGAGCGCCCCGGCGAAACTGGGCGGTAACGTCCGTTCCGTTTGAGGCCACCACCTTGTCGCCCCGGATCTCCGAGGGAAGGCGGGGGGTTGGCAGGCCCCCCAGCTGCTCCGGGCAAACGGGAATGAGCTCATGGTCCTTCATTAAGTCTATCACCTTTTGACAGGGCTGGCTGCCCCCATCGTAGCGGCAGGAGGTTCCTAACAAACAAGCGCTGACCAGGATACGCATTTTCTTCCACATCCTTTCCCTTAAAGGATTCGCCGCTTGCGCATAATCGCCTTTTTTCATACAATAATAAAAAATCATCCAGCGTCAGGCCTTGCTCATGACGCTGCGTGATGAGGTACACTCGGCCTGTAAGGAGGTGCAAGCGATGTCCCAATACACCACGGGAGAGGTAGCCAAGCTTTGCGGGGTCACGGTGCGCACGGTACAGTATTACGATGGCCGGGGCATCCTCACGCCCAGCGCCCTCACCGAGGGCGGGCGGCGGCTTTACAGCGACGAGGATGTAAAAAAGATGCAGGTGCTCTGTTTCCTTAGAGAAATCGGCCTTTCCATCAGCGCCATTGAGAGGATCCTTAAGGAGCCGGAGGCGGACCCGGTGATCCGGCTCCTTTTGGAGGAGCATCAGGCCCATTTGGCCCAGGAGATCAAGGAGCGCCAAAGCCAGCTGGAAACCGTGCAGCAATTGATTCGCTCCCTGAAAAATCAAAAGGCTCTCTCCCTCCAATCCATCGGGGACGCCGCCCGCAACATGAAAAACAGAAAAAGGTTTCACCGTTTCCAAGGGATATTCTTGGCTGGAGCGATCCTCTTTGAGGTGATGGAAGTGCTCCTTTTGATCCTGTGGGTAAAAACCGGCCAATGGCTGCCCTTCGCCCTGGCCTTGCCGGTGATGGCGGCCCTGGCGGTGTGGCTGAGCCGCTACTATTTCAAGCATACAGCCTACATCTGCCCCCACTGCCAGCATCAGTTTAAGCCCCGGTTTAAGGAGGCCTTTTGGGCCTACCACACCCCCCGCACCCGTAGGCTCACCTGCCCCGAGTGCGGCAAAAAATCCATGTGTGTGGAGACGTGGCCCGCCTGAGGAATTTTTTTGCTCATTCCACGGCAAATCTTGCAGAGGCCGTCCCTTGGGGGTATAATAAAAGCTGTTGTTTTTAACTTTGACATTTTCAGGAGGGGATCGACGATGGATACCAACAAGCGGCCCGAAACCATGGCCCGCATCACCACCCCCGAATTAGCCAACGCTTTTATTGAAGAACAGGTGGCAGCTGTGCGCGCCCAGGTGGGCGACGGCAAAGTGCTTCTGGCCCTTTCCGGCGGCGTGGATTCTTCCGTTGTGGCCGCCCTGCTCATCAAGGCCATCGGCAGGCAGCTGGTCTGCGTCCACGTGAACCACGGCCTCATGCGCAAGGGCGAAAGCGAGCAGGTCATCGAAGTCTTTGGCAAGGCTCTGGACGCCAACCTCATCTATGTGGACGCCACCGACCGCTTTTTGGATCTCTTGGCCGGCGTATCCGAGCCTGAAAAGAAGCGCAAGATCATCGGCAACGAGTTCATCAAGGTCTTTGATGAAGAAGCCTCCAAGCTCACCGGCATCGGCTTTCTGGCCCAGGGCACCATTTACCCCGACATCCTGGAAAGCAAGGGCGTGAAGGCCCACCACAACGTGGGCGGCCTGCCTGAGGATATGCAGTTTGAGCTGGTGGAGCCGGTCAAGCTGCTGTACAAGGACGAGGTCCGCGTGGTGGGCGAGGCTCTGGGTCTGCCCCACGGCATGGTCTATCGTCAGCCCTTCCCCGGCCCCGGCCTGGGTGTCCGCTGCCTGGGCGCTATCACCCGCGACCGTCTGCACGCCCTGCGCGAGGCTGATGCCATTCTGCGCGAGGAGTTCGACAACGCCGGTCTGGCTGGCAAGGTGTGGCAGTACTTCATTGCTGTGCCTGACGTGAAGAGTGTGGGTGTCCGCAATGAGATGCGTTATGAGGGTTGGCCCGCCATCATCCGCGCCGTCAACACCACTGACGCCATGACCGCTACCATCGAGGAGATCCCCTACGCTCTGCTGCATAAGATCACTGACCGCATTACCCACGAGGTTGAGGGCATCAACCGTGTCCTATATGACCTGACTCCCAAGCCTATCGGCACCATCGAGTGGGA
>JAFUPO010000413.1 GCA_017481185.1 Clostridia bacterium
CTTACCAAAAGCCGGGTCTGTTTGGTCATTGGGATGCAGGTATTCTACCTTTTCCATTTGGATCACGAACAGCACATAAGCGCCGTAGCCTGCCTTTGCAAGCTCCGTCAGCTCTTTAAGATGCTTTGTGCCCCTTGCTGTGGGGGCATCCAGGAAGGCGCATACACCGCCGCTTTCCAAGGTCACGCCCTTAACCTCCAAAAAGCAGGGCTTGCCATCCAAGGTAAAGGAAAAATCGAACCGGGAGTTACCGTGGGTGCTTTCGGGCTTTAAATCTTTAACCGCACCCAAACCGCCGGCAGCCAGCCATGTGTGGGCGGCCTTGTTAGGGGCTTGGGAATCCATATTGATGAGCCGCTCACCCTTTTGCACGCAGATCAGGTCATAAGCGGTTTTCCTGGTAGGATTTTGCGCTTTTTCGCACCAAACCGCAGCGCCCCGGGGCAGCAGCTCTTTACACCTACCGGTGTTCTTTACATGACAAATTTCTGTTTTCCCCTCAATTTCAATGTGGGCAATAAACCGGTTGGGCCTTGCAATAAAGATACCGGGAACCATTTTTCCGTAAACCATAGCAGGCCTCCTTTGCAAAGTGCTTCATGGACGATTGTAAACGATTTGTGAAAAAAAGACAAGATACATTCTTTTTCTTGCCTATGGCAGATAAGGCGTGCTATACTAAAAATAAGGAGATGAAAACGATGGATTGGCTTTGGATATTGATTTTGGTAATTGCCGGTTTCGCGCTTTTGGTGCTGCTGACAGCCTACATATGTTATCGCATGGCCTTTTATTCTGCCCCCAGAAAGCCCCTTAAGGAAGATGAGATCCAGATGCTGGAGGGGGATATTTACGAGGCCTTCCGGGACAGAATCACAAACTGGACCCGGCAGATCCGGGCCATGCCCCATGAGGATGTGTCCATCATTTCCTTTGACGGCCTTACTTTAAGGGGCAAGTTTTACGAATATGCCCCCGGCGCACCTATCGAGCTGATGATCCACGGCTACCGGGGCACCGCTGAGCGGGATATGTGCGGGGGCGTGGAGCGGTGCTTCAAGCTAAGAAGAAGCGCACTGCTGGTGGACCAGCGAGCCAGCGGCACCAGTGACGGAAATCTGATCACCTTTGGCGTCAATGAACGCAAGGACTGCCTGCGGTGGGTAGACTTTTTAATTGACAAGTTTGGCCCGGATGTGCGGATCATCCTTACCGGCATTTCCATGGGTGCGGCTACGGTGATGATGGCAGCAGGGGAGAAACTGCCCCCCAATGTAGTCGGTGTGCTGGCAGACTGCGGCTACAGCTCCCAAAAGGAAATTATTTGCAAGGTGATCCGGCAGCTGAAGCTGCCTGCAAAGCCCCTTTATCCTTTTGTAAAGCTGGGCGCCAAGCTTTACGGCCACTTTGACCTGGAGGAAACCACCCCATTGGATGCCATGAAGCGCTGCAAGGTGCCGGTGTTCTTCGTCCATGGAGAAAACGACGACTATGTGCCCTGCCAAATGAGTCTGGATTGCTACAATGTCTGCGTATCTCAAAAGGCCATCTTCACCGTGCCCGGCGCAGGCCACGGTCTGGCATACCCCTCCGACCTGGAGGGCTATTACGCAGCAGTGCGGGAATTCTTTGATAAATTGTGAGGTTTAAAAATGCGCATATCCATCAATGAAGATTATTTTAGAAGAACGTTAGAGGGCCCTCGTCGAACACCTATGCAGACCATTCAACTTTTGAAGGACAGCGGCTTTGACACGGTGGACTTTGGAATGTTCAACCTGAAGACAGTTTATCAGGGTCAGGAGCATACAAAATGGGTGCGGGAGCACCGGGAATTTTGTGATAAGCTGGGCGTGAAAGTCAACCAGACCCATGTGCCGTTTTTTGAAGGCAGACCCATGCCCGAGGGGTATGTAGAGCGTCTGCTCCAATGCGTGGAGGACAGCGTGGTGCTGGGTGCAGACTGTGTAGTTGTTCACGGGGATACCTGGTTTGAGCCGGATTACATCCAGTGGGACTATGAAAAGGTGCGTGACCATATTTATGAGGTCTTCGCGCCTGTGGTGGAGCTGGCGGCAAAGCTGGGGACACAGATCGCTTTTGAAACCCTCTTTGAGTGGCAGGGCAGCCTTTATCCCCGGATGCGCTTTTCCTCTTTGGTGGAGGAACTGGACGAGCTGATCGCCAAGTTTGACACCGATGCGGTTGGCGTTTGCTGGGATTTTGGTCACGCAGCTATGGCATATAAGGGTGACCAGTGTAAGGCTATGGAGCGGCTTAACAGCAAGATAATTGCTACCCATACTCACGATAATATTACTAAATATGATAACCACAATCTGCCTTATCAGGGCAACATCAATTGGGATGAATGTATGAAGACCCTGGCCCAAAAGGGCTATCAGGGAGATATGACATTGGAGTTGGGCTACGGTGTGATCCCGGAGCCGCTTTTGCCGGAGTTCATCCGCTATGCCCACAAGGTGGGTGAGCATTTGGCTTCCCGGTTTGAATATTACA
>JAFUPO010000031.1 GCA_017481185.1 Clostridia bacterium
ACCTGATTGAGATTGTTGGAGCACCGCCGCTGTAAGGACACCAGCTCCCGGACGGGCTCCAGATCGACGTGGAGCACATACCCGTTGAGGGCCATTTTCCGCATATAGGCCGCCAGATTGCGGATGCCCGCCTCGGCCATGCGCTCATGGATGGCCTCCATCTCGTCGGGGCGCACCCATACGCAGATGGATTGACTCCGTACCCGCTTTTTGCTCACCGCTCCTCACGCTCCAGACTCGGGCGCGGGGGAGGGGGCTGGCGTACCCTGTCCAGCGGCGTTTCCTCCGGCACCGGCCGAGGGGCTGGGGGCCAGCGCAGGATCGGGGGAACGGGGTCATAGTTTTCAGGCTTTTTGTGCATCGTTACCTCCTATCTGTCGCCCTTGTCGGGCGCGTCTTTTTTAGGGGCCTCCGGGCCCCGATCCGCCTCGGCCTGCCGCCCGGCCAGCTTCATCTGCTCGGCAATCGGGAGCTTGATCTCCCGGACGCCAAACCTGCGCTGGTATTCATCGGCGCGGGCCCGGAAATCCTTTGCGGCCTGTTTCCCATCCTGAAAGTAGTTGCCCCACTCATAGTCACGCCTGCCGTCCCTTTGCTGGGTAAACATCCATGTGACAAAGGGCTGGGGGGCTTTCGGGTTTTCGGCCAGCGCAACGCCGCGCCGGTTTTCAAAGATCACAAAGTCCTTGACTTCGTACCCCTGAATGGTGTCCCGGCCCGTACTGATCCGCATACACGCATCGAATATCCGCTGGGTAAAATCCTCCGGCAGCTCGACCTTAAACCAGTTTTTGTCCCCGTTGTTATCGACATAGTAAATATTGCGGCTCTCGCCTGTGGCAAGGTCAGTGTCGGTCACAATACCCACGTCCTTTGTTTTCAGATCGTAGGAAAGGCATACACCGAAACAGGTCGGCAGATAGTTAGGGCCGTCAATGGCCCGGGCCGCGTCCTGAATATCCTGCGGCAGATCAGCCAGTTCCGCATAAAAGATGGTTTCGTCCATGAAGTGGTCATAGTGTTCAATCCCGTTGAATTTCAGGTATCTCACCTCCCTAAAATGTTGAAAGCATTTTGCCAAAACCGGGGCCGGAAAGGGAATGATACCATCCCCTCACGATCCGGCCCCGGAAAGCCTTGATACAAGCGGCTTTTTTGGGGCCTAATTTTCAACAGTTCAGCCCCTCTTTTTCCGCATATATTCCCGCTGCTGCCGCCGCATGGCAGTATGGGCGCAGGCCGGGGAGCAGTAGCGCGTCCGGCCATCCGGGAGAAAGGGGCCGCCGCACACCGGGCAGGGCCGCAGCTTGGGGGCCGGGCCCTCCCGTGTGAGGGCGGCCTCCAGCGCCGGGTCAAGGGGCAGGACGGCCTCCCGGAAGTAGCGGCAGTAGGCACCCGTCCAGCATTTCCCCAGCATATAGCACTCGCCGTCAAGGGGCCGGCAGCCATATTCCCGGTCATAGTTGGCGCACCATTTTGTCACCAGCTTGCGGATCGCCGCCTTTTCCTCGCGGGTCAGTTCCCGCTGATCCATCGCCTCACCTCCCCTTGCCGGGGGCGGTCATCAGTTCCCGGTAACAGGTCATGCAGGCGATCCCCCGCCAGTAGGGGCACTTATGGCAGCGCGTCCCCTTTGGGGCCGGGCTTGGCCGGGGCGTTTCCATGCGCGGGATCTCCCGCATCATTTTTTCAAAAGGGCTGTTTGTAAACCTCATGCCTCGTCCTCCTCATCCCACGGGGGAGCATCGTCCCCATAATCGCCGGACTCGTCTCCGCCGTAGGGGTCGCCATAGTCCTCGCCGTCATATTCCTCCTCCGCAGGATCGGCGGCCTGTTCCTTTTTCGGGCGGTAGATTTTGAAATACCAGCCCGCGCCGCCGCCGATGGCCAGCACCGCCAGCACCAGCAGGAGCGTCCCCATGCCGCCGCCCTTTTTCTCGGGCTCCGGCTCCTCCACGGGCTCGGGGTCAGGCTCCGGCTCCGGGGCCACGCCAGCACACTCGGTCATGTTGGTGGCGCATACCGGGCAGTCGGTATTGACGGCCCCCGCCGCGCATTTCTCGGTGCAGGCGCACTCGGGCAGCTCCCCGCCAGCCGCTTCAATGGCCGCCAGCAGGTCGGCCTCGTCCACCGTATTCAGGAAGTAGGTCTGGTACTGTTCCTCCTCCTCATTCACGGGCTTGTCGTAGTCAATGACGATGTAAAAGGTGCTGCCGCCCTTTGTCTGGACGGTAATAAACTGCTTGTTGGTGTGCTTGTCATAGAGCAGATCACGGGTCACAAGGGTTCCGTCCTCGGAAAAGCCTTCGCCGGGTTCCACCGGGTCAAGCCCCTCCCAGTTCACGCCCCCGGTCTGCTCGGGGGGCGTGGTTTCCTCAATGTACTCGTCGCCGCCCCCGGCGTAGGCCGTGACGGAAAAACCGCATAAAAGAACGACG
>JAFUPO010000414.1 GCA_017481185.1 Clostridia bacterium
CGATGGACCGCCAGGCAGACAGGGAGGCACGGTCGGAAACATTGTCGGAGATCAGGCCCAGCAGAGAGCCGTAGGGCACGTTGGCCACAGTGTAGAAAGCATCCCACACCACATAGCCGGCAATGAAGATGATGAACTTGGCCCAAACAGGAGCATTGGGGAAGGGCAGGAAGCAGCAGGCGCCGCCCACGATCAGACCGATGGAGCCGGCCCAAATGTACTGCAGAAACTTGTTGCGCTTGTACTTGCGCTTGTCAGCGTCGATCATGGAGCCGATCAGCGGATCGTTGATGGCGTCCCAAACCTGAACGATCACCAGCAGCAGAGAATACCAGAGGTCCATACCCATAAACTGGGTCCAGAAGATGGCCATGGTGCTCTTCAGTGCAAAGCTCATATTGCAGCCGAAGTCGCCGGCAGCATAGGCGAGGCAGTCGCGCATACCAAACTTGCGGGTCTTAGTGGTGTTGGTCATGAACCTATCCATTCCTTTCCATTTTCCGTTGTCACAACGGCCAATTTGACAAATTGACCATCTGCATATGATTGTACGGAAAATTTAACAAAATTCGTGAGGACGATTTTTGTTTTAATTTGTATTTTCTTTGGAATCGATTAATTTGTGCAAAATCTTGTACGATAATAGAATAAAATCATACGAGCAAGGATGATCCATTCATGCTGCCCGAGCCAGAACTGCGGTTTTTTCAAAATTTAATAAGAAAGCTAGGCATCTCAACCCATCGCTACGCCATCGAAACTCCCCCTCAGGTGGATCAGGGCCTGGGCCATATCACTGGCCTGACTGATGGAACAGGAAAAATCTCCTGGGACATTCGTGACAACTGCATCTACTCCATTGTGGATGGATTTGAAATTCACTACCTTGTGCTTTTGCTGCCCGGCTCCCAAGAAGTTTTGATGGTTGGCCCCTACCTGAACCGGGAGCTTACCCAGCAGGACGTGATGATGATCATGGAACGCCATAAGCTCCCCGCTGCGCTGCTGCCTTCCATGATGCACTATTATCAGGGCTTGCAGGTAATAAACAACGAACCCTATCTGCTAGGCCTATTCAATACCTTGGGCGAAGTCCTTTGGAACGATGAGCAGGCCTTTCAGGTGAAGCGCATTGAAAACGGTCTATTGCTGGGTGAGCGGCTGCTGGGCGACCCGCCTTTGATTGAAAAGATGGCCGATGCCGCGGAGTTTCAAATCATGGAAAACCGCTATGCTGGCGAGAAGCAGCTGATGTATGCCGTTTCTCAGGGGCTGACCCATCGGGCCCAGATGATTATTGCTCAAGCTAGCAGCCACATTGTAGAGCAGCGAGCCAGCGACCCGCTGCGCAACCTTAAAAACTATGGGATTGTTCTTAATACCCTTTTGCGCAAATCCGTAGAGGACGGCGGCGTTCATCCCCTGTACATCGATCGCCTCTCCTCCGTCATGGCCAAAAAGCTGGAGGCTACTGCTTCCATGTCTGATTGTTTGCATCTGTTTACCACCATGGTTCATAAATATTGCCTGCTGGTAAAGAACCACTCCATGACTCATTATTCCCTGCTGGTGCAGCATGTTATCCTCCGAATTGAGGCGGATTTAACGGCTGACCTGAGCTTGAAAGCCCATGCTGATTTCTTAAGTGTCAATCCCAGCTATCTTTCCTCTCTGTTCAAGCGAGAAACCGGGGTTACGCTTACCGAGTATGTA
>JAFUPO010000415.1 GCA_017481185.1 Clostridia bacterium
AATGAAGAGGACCGGGAATACGCCTACACCCAGGATGGCAAGGTGGATGTGAAGCTGGTGCTTTTGCTCAACGAATACTCTGCCTCCGCCTCTGAGATTCTGGCTGGCGCGTTGCAGGATCACGGGGCTGCCCAGATCGTAGGCGTACAGTCCTACGGCAAGGGCGTGGTGCAGTATGTATTGCCCGTAGGCAGCGACGGCTCCGGTATGCAGCTGACCGCCGCCCAGTATTTCACCCCCAACGGCAACGCCGTGCACAAGGTGGGCATCACCCCCGATGTGGAAGTCCCCCTGCCCGAGGGCAGCAACGGTATGTTTGAGTTTGCCGATGTCGTAAACGACGTGCAATTGCAAAAGGCCGTTGAGATTATTAAAGGAATGTAAGCTGTGCGAGAGGGAAGCTTTTTTGTAAAAAAAGCTTCCCTCTCGCGCTCTGCTTTTAAAAAACTTCATTTTTTATTCAAAGCCTTTTCAACTGTCAAAAATCAGTGTATAATCAAGATGCTTGACCGGCAGACCCAAGGGAGCAATCCTCAGGGCGAGGCGGTGGAGCCACAAACACTCCCGGTTGCGGGCGCGGGGAGACCTTCGCCCAAGATGAGGAAGGAGGCATTGGGATGGGCAAACTGTTTTTGAATTCGCCGTAGGTTTCTGTTTCCTTTGAGAACAGACCTGCGGTTTTTGTATTGGAGGCGTCAATATGGCTGAGGCACGGTTGGGTTTTATCGGCATCGTGATGGAGGATCGCACCCAGGCTCCGGCGGTTAATGAAATCATCGGGCGCTATGGGCACATGATCCGCGCCCGCATGGGCGTGCCAGACCATGAATCCCCTGCCGCTGTCATCGGCCTGATTGTGGAAGGCCCCAATGATGAACTAGGCGCCCTCACCGGTCGGCTGGGCAATCTCCCCGGCGTGCAGGTGAAAAGCGCGCTAACCACCCGAAAAGAGAAAATGAAAGGATGACCCTAATATGAAAAAGCTTGTTAGTATCCTGCTCATGGCCTGTATGCTGATGGCCGTTCTGCCCGTATCCGCCGAGGAAGTGCTGCCCCGGGTCATGGCCATGAAGGGCCCTACCGCCATGGGCATGGTCAAAATGATGGATACCGATGCCGAAAAGTATTCCTTTGAAATCGCCGCCGCCATTGATATGGTCACCCCCAAGCTGGTCAAGGGCGAGGTGGATATTGCCGCCGTGCCCGCCAATGTGGCTTCTGTTCTCTACAACAACACCAAGGGCAAGGTTCAGGTGCTGGCTGTGAACACCCTGGGCGTTCTCTACATCGTTGAGAACGGCGACACCGTAAAGACCGTGGAAGATCTCAAGGGCAAAACCATTTATGCCAGCGGCAAGGGCGCTACCCCTGAGTACGCCATCAACTATGTGCTCAGCGCCAACGGCATCGATCCTGCCAAGGACGTGACCCTTGAGTACAAGAGCGAGCACAGCGAGTGCCTGGCTTCTCTGCTGGCCAATGACGGCTCCGTGGCCGTGCTGCCCCAGCCCTTCGTGACCACCGCCCTGACCAAGCAGCCCAACGTGAAGGTGCAGCTGGATATGAACGCCGAGTGGGCGGCTCTGCAGGAAGGCAAGGATGCTCCCAGCGCCATGCTGACCGGCGTGGTCGTGGCCCGCACCGAGTTCATCGAGAAGAACCCCGAAGCTGTGGCCGCCTTCATGGACGCCTATCACGCTTCTGTTGAATTCACCAACACCCATGTGGACGAGGCTGCCGCCATCATCGGCGAGTATGACATCGTGCCCGAAGCCGTGGCCAAGAAGGCCGTTCCTCACTGCAG
>JAFUPO010000416.1 GCA_017481185.1 Clostridia bacterium
ACCGAGAACGAGACCCTGGTCGCTACCGAGATGATGGATGATGCCGAAATCGCCATCGTGGCCTACGGCACTACTGCGCGCATCGCCCTGACGGCCGTCCGCCGCGCCCGCGCAGAGGGCATCAAGGCCGGCCTGATCCGTCCGATCACGCTGTGGCCCTTCCCGAGCGAGACGATTGCCAAGGCTGCCGGGCATGTGAAGCATTTCCTGACGGTGGAAATGTCCATGGGTCAAATGGTGGAGGATGTGCGCCTGGCGGTAAACGGCGAAAAGCCCGTTCACTTCTTCGGCCGCACCGGCGGCATCGTGCCCACGGTACGCGAGGTATACGAACAGATCATGAAGATCAAGGAGGGCAAGTAAGATGGCTGTGGTATTTGAAAAAACCAAGATGCTCACCGATAAGCCCCTCCATTACTGCCCCGGCTGCACTCATGGCATCATCCACCGGCTGGTGGCCGAAGCCATTGAGGAATTGGGGTTGCAGGATAAGGCCATCGGTGTGGCCCCTGTGGGCTGCGCAGTGTTCGCCTATGACTACTTCCACTGCGACATGATGGAAGCAGCCCATGGCCGCGCCCCGGCAGTGGCTACCGGCGCCAAGCGGGTACGCCCGGACGCGCTGGTCTTCACCTATCAGGGCGATGGCGACCTGGCCTCCATCGGCGCGGCGGAGATCGTTCACGCCGCCACCCGGGGCGAGAAGATCACCACCATCTTTGTGAACAACGCCATTTATGGCATGACCGGCGGCCAGATGGCTCCCACCACCCTGCCCGGCCAGGTGACCACCACCAGCCCCTATGGCCGCGACACCAACCACTGCGGCTACCCCGTGCGCATTTCTGAAATGCTGGCCACCCTGGACGGCCCCGCCTACATCGCTCGGGTATCCGTTCACGATGTAAAGCACATTATGGAAGCCAAAAAAGCCATCAAAAAGGCTTTCCAGATGCAGATGGAAGGCAAGGGCTTCGCCCTGGTTGAAGTCTTGTCCACCTGCCCCACCAACTGGGGGCTGACCCCCCAGGAGGCTCTCAAATGGCTCCAGGAAAAGATGATTCCCCAGTATCCCCTGGGTGTGAAAAAGGAGGCGGAGTAAGCCATGGAAAAGCAATTTCTGATCGCTGGTTTCGGCGGCCAGGGCGTGCTGCTCATCGGCCAGCTCCTGGCCAAGGCTGCCATGCATGACGGCAAGGAAGTTTCCTGGATGCCCTCCTACGGCCCTGAAATGCGCGGCGGCGAAGCCAACTGCGCGGTGGTGGTGTCCGATGAGCCTATCGGCAGCCCCCTGGTAACCGAACCCCCGGTGGCCGTGATTATGAACAAGCCTTCACTGATCAAGTTTGGCCCCACCATTGAGGAAAACGGCCTTCTGCTATATAACTCCTCTTTGATTGACGAGTGCCATGTCCGTGAGGATGTGACGGTCATCCCCGTCAACTGCAACCAGATCGCTGAGGATTTGGGCAACCCCCGCACCGCCAACATGGTGATGCTGGGCGCCATCCTGGAAGCCACCGGCATCATCTCCATCGACAGCGCTATGGAAGCTTTGAAGGCTACCTTCGGCCCCAAGAAGGAGCACCTTCTGCCCATCAACCGCCAGGCCATGGAGGCCGGCGCAAAGGCTGCCCGCCAGTAATGAGGGCTTGCAATTCCCCGGTTGTGTGTGTATAATAAACGTAATCTGTATTTTGAATTGGAGGAGATCCCCATGAAGCATATCGAAACCATCCAGAAGGCCTGCCTGAAGGACTCCCTGGTTCACGGCGGCTGCGGCGAGTGCCAGGCTTCCTGCCAGAGCGCTTGCAAGACCAGCTGCACCGTTGCCAACCAGTCCTGCGCCAACAAGGAAAACAACGCTGTGCTGGCCGGCCGTGAAGGCAAGCTGAACCGATCCTTCGGCAAGTAATTACCCAGTTTTTTAAAAGCTGCCGCGGAGGGAGCCTTAATGTTCCCTCCGTCGGCTCTTTTTTTGAGGAGGTTTTTCAGGATGATCCATACCTTTACCGCTGTGGGCCAGCCCATGGTGCTGGATGTGGGCAGCGGCGCGGTGCACGCCATCGATCAGTTGGCTTATGACGCCTTGCAGATGTGGGAAGCCAGCCAGCCTGATGAAATCGTGGCTGCGCTCAAGGACCGCTATGACGAGGCGGAGATCCGCGAGGTCATTGAGGAATTGCAGGAGCTGGAAAAAATGGGCCAATTGAACGCCCCTGATAATTATGATCAGGTGGAGATGAAAAAGCCCGGCGTGGTCAAGGCTATGTGCCTCCATGCTGCCCACGACTGCAACCTGCGCTGCAAGTATTGCTTTGCCTCCACCGGCGATTTTGCCATGGGCAAACGCTGCCTGCTCTCTTATGAAACGGGCAAGGCAGCTTTGGACTGGCTGGTTGCCAAGAGCGGCAAGCGGGTGAATCTTGAAGTGGACTTCTTTGGCGGCGAACCGCTGATGAACTTTGACGTGGTGAAGCAGCTGGTGGCCTATGGCCGCAGCCTGGAAGCGCCCATGAACAAAAAGTTCAAGTTCACCATCACCACCAACGCCCTTTGCCTCACCGATGAGATCATCGACTTCCTCAACAAGGAAATGCAGAACGTGGTTCTGTCCATGGACGGGCGGCCCGAGGTCATGACCGGATGCGCCCTACCGTAAACGGCAAGGGCAGCTATGAGCTGATCGCTCCCAAGGCCAAAAAGCTGGCCCAGTCCCGGGGGGATAAGGAGCACTACGTTCGGGGCACCTTCACCGGTTACAACAAAGACTTTGCCAACGACGTGATCTTTCTGGCTGATGAGGGCTTTGAGCAGCTTTCCATTGAGCCGGTGGTCACCGATCCTGAGTGTGAGTACGCCCTGAAGGAAGAGGATGTGCCCCAGCTGCTGGAGGAATACGAAAAGCTGGCTAAAATCTACTACGAGCGCCGCAAAAACGGCCAGTGGTTCAACTTCTTCCACTTTATGATCGATTTGCAGGGCGGCCCCTGCCTGCGCAAGCGCCTTACCGGCTGCGGCGCTGGCAACGAGTATGTGGCCGTGACCCCCGAGGGCGACATCTACCCCTGCCACCAGTTCGTGGGCCGGGAGGGCTACCGCATGGGCTCCGTTCTGGACGGCAGCTTTGATGAATCCATCCAGGATGTGTTTGCCAAGAACCATGTGCTCAACAAGGAAAAGTGCCGGGAGTGCTGGGCGCGGTTCTTCTGCTCCGGCGGCTGCGCCGCCAATGCCCAGGCCTTCCATGGGGACATTTCCAAGCCCTATGATATGGAGTGCCAATTGGAGCGCAAGCGCCTGGAATGTGCTCTGGCCCTAAATGCGTTGGAAAGAAAATGATTAGTCACGCCCCCTCTCCGGAGGGGGTTTTTTGATGCTTGAGATGGAGCGCCTCGTCAGCATCCCACCCGGAAACAACTCAAACAAAGCGCATTGCCCCTTCGGGCACTGCCTCCAGGCGCAGCCTGGCGGGCGGATACAGGATCCGCCCCTTCGACGCGATGTAGGGGGGCATTGCATATGCCCCCCGTAACGTTTCACCCGGAAACAACTGTGCAAG
>JAFUPO010000032.1 GCA_017481185.1 Clostridia bacterium
GTCCGCATCCTTTTCGCCCTCCACCAGGTAAATGGTCTCTTTCGCTTTCACAGCCTGCATAACCTTAGGCAGCCGATACAAAAGCGTGGTGACGCCCCCATCGCCAAAGCACCACACGCCTTCATGCCAATGAGCCACCGGGAAAGACTTGTTTTCAGTCCTGAATACCTTCAATACCGGCTGACCGCCTCGGTTCTCGTACACGTATTCCTTCACAATCCGCTCTTTGACCTTTACCTCAGCTCCGGTCAGCAGATCTTTTTCCTTGCGGGTATACCAGCCGCCCAGGCACATTTCTTCCCCCAATGGAATCTTCTTCCCGGTTTTGGGTTTTGCGGCTGCGGGTGCCTGGGCTTTCCGGACGGGCTTGTCCCGCTGATCAGGTGGGCACAAATCCCTAAGAGTCAGGTTCAGCCTTGCAAGAATATCCTCTGTTTGGCAGCCCGCCAGGCAGTGCATCACGATGCCGCCTTTATCTCCCTGGCTCACAGCCAGGCTGGCTTCCTTGTCATCGTGTCCGGGGCAGCGGGCCATATACTGCCCATTGCCTTTGGCCCGTACCCCTTCCAACAGTCCCAGCAGATCTCTCAGATCGATCATGCGCCTTCACTCTTTTCCACAATTCCTGCAATAAACTTATAAAAGCGGCAGTCCTCAAATTTCTCACAGCAAAAGACCCGGTAATGAAGATCCCGCGCTCCACGATCCCTGTGCTCCGTCTGTATCCGGGCCTTTTGCTCAGAGATACATACAACGGAGGATGCGCCTCTGAAATCTACCCGGTCAGAAAAGTACGGGCAGCTGGCCCGCGCTGCCTGGCAATCGCACCGTTCACCGGGATCCAGCGTTGCATGACATTCAGGGCATTCACGATAATAGCTCATGTTCTTCCTCCTTTGCTTTCATAACGATCTGAGAAACATCACAGGCCAGCGCCTGGGCAATGGTCTGAGCCGTTGCCGTCTGCACCGTTTTTCCATCCGCTGCATTGCGCAATAGCTTATTCAGCCAGTCGGCAGCCCGGCCGGTGCTCCTGCTTACCTCCCGCATGGACAGGCCCAGCGCAGCCAGCCGCCGGGTCACCTCCGGCACATTCAGTCGCCATGGCGCGGCATTGATTTTGTGTTTGGTTGGGGTTTGCAGCTTTGCAGCAGCTTTAGGTCTCCGACTCGGAGGGGCCGCCCGCAGCCTGATCCCCTCCAGGTCTCGGTCATAAACGAAGTCTTTAGTGATCTCCTTTTCCTGCTCCGGGGTCATGCCGTACACTTGCGCGATTCGGTGAGTAAACACCGCCAGGGTCCAGCTGTCCCAGCTCTCCAGGTATTCCAAAAGCTGCACCGTCACCGTGGCGTCGGGCACAGAGCAGGCCTTTGCCGCGTCGTTCAAGCTCATTCCCTTTTCCTCACGAAGCCGTATCATCCACTCCCGGGGCATCCTGATTACTCCATTCGCTTCTTCAGTGCCTTCATCACTTTGTAATCGTCCCATAGCTGAATCTGGCGCATCACCACCGGATAATCGCACCGGGGCAGCTCCTTCATGCTGCTCACGCCAGTGGCCAGGCGTACCTCCTTGCGTATGGCATTGGCGCAGGCCTTTTCCTGGCCAGGTATACGCCACATCTGGCACTGCTGGGCGGCCCGATCCCTGACCGCTTCATGGATGGCCCGGGCCTGGGCAGGCGTTACCTTAGTCAAAAGGCGCACCTGCTCCTCCAAAGCGCCCATCCGCTCATTGGTCGTGCGGATCATGTTCGCCAAAGCTCCCAGCGTTTGGCGAAGATCTTCCATCAGCATTTCATAACCGGCAGGCAGCGCCCCCTGGAGCGGCACCGCCGCAAGAGACTTCCGTTCCTCGCTCATTAGAGCCCCCTCCTTACTCCATCGTCACCAGCACAGTGCCCAGCGCCTTGCGGGCTCCTTCCACCCAGGTGCTGATCATCTCCACATACTGGTTAAGCTCCTGCCGCTTGCTTTCCGGCAGCCCGGCCAGGGTACTTCCCATGTGAGGCATAACCCCTGCTGTGCCAATAAAGGTCCGCACCGCCACGCCCAGGTCA
>JAFUPO010000033.1 GCA_017481185.1 Clostridia bacterium
ATCACGAAGATCTCGCCCGCCATGTCGATCTTGCGCTTGTGCATATCGTCGAGCATGAGCTTCGTCTTAGTCAAGGTGTCCTCGCTCATGCCTTCCCAGACCTCGCTGTCGCCGCTGTGGCCGAAAAGGCCCACGCTGATGACGATATTGCCCTGCAAAGTCAGCCTTTTCTGGGCCTGCATAAAGGCATCCTTAAACCGGGTGCTGCCGCAAAGGGTAATTACTTTGTATTTTCCTACCATTTAGTCCACCTCATAGGGCCAGTCGATAATGCCGCCGAACTCCCGGATGTTGGTATAGCCCAGCTTTGCCAGCGCTTCCGCAGCCAGCTTGCTGCGCCGTCCGCTGCGGCAGTAGACGAGGATCAGCTGATCTTTGTCCGTCAGTTCCTTCTCTGCCCTGGCTTCGATCTCATAGTCGGGGATCAAAACCGCCCCAGGGATATGCCCCTGGTCAAATTCCTCCTGGGTGCGCACATCCAGGATGATATAGCCCTCCCGGCTGTCCATGATTTCCTTGGCTTCCTGGGCTGTGATGTTCAAATAAACCGCCTCCTGTTTCTTTGGCTTTGCCTGGGAGCAGCCTGCCAGCAGCGTTGCCGCCAAAAGCAAACTCAATAAACGCTTCATAGCTTCCCCTCCTTTCCTCTATTTTAACATATCCCCAGGCCGCAGAAAAGCCCTTTTTTCTCAGCGGGTAAGGTTTGGGTTGAATTTCTTTTTGGGCTTTTGTATAATAGGCTCATAGAAAGGCAGATGACTATCTTTATGAGCAAACGCAGCCAATCCCAGGAGCAGCGCAGAAATATGCTGCTCAATGAGCCCATTTCCCGCATCATCCCCAAAATGGCCATCCCCACCATTGTGGCCTTTTTGATCAACTCCGTCTACTCCCTGGCGGATACCTATTTTGTAAGCAGCTTGGGCACCCAGGCCACCGCCGCTGTCAGCGTTAACGCATCCCTGGATCAGCTGATCATGATGTGCGGCTCTATGCTGGCTGTGGGCGCCAACAGCTATATTGCCCGGCTTCTGGGCCAGGGCAACGAAAAGCGGGCCAGCCAGACCCTTTCCACCGCGTTTTTTACCGCCATGGGCATCGGCGCTTTGTTGATGATCTTCGGCAGCATCTTTATGCGGCCCATGATGCGCCTGCTGGGCGCTACCGCCTCCTGCGAGCGCTACTCTGTGGACTACGCTACCTATGTTCTGCTGGCCGCTCCCTTTATGGCCGCCAACTTTGTTATGAACCAGTGCCTGCGCTCGGAAGGCAGCGCCACGCTGTCCATGGTGGGCATGGGCTTCGGCGGCATCCTCAACTGCATTCTTGACCCCATTCTGATCTTCGGTACAGAAGGTATGCGCCAGCGCTACGGCATTATATTGCCCTTTGATATTCCTGCCATGGAAGTGGCCGGCGCGTCTCTGGCCACCGCTATTTCCAAATGGGTCAGCTTCGCCATTTTGGTATTCCCCTACCTGACCCGCCGCAGCGTTCTGCACCTGAGCCCCAAGAATGTCCGCGTCGATAAAGAGCTGGTTACGGAGATCGCTACCGTGGGCTCTTCCTCCCTGCTGCGCAACGGCCTGGCAGTGATCGCAGGCATTGCCCTGAACGCCATCGCCGGCAACATTTCCGACTCTGTGCTGGTGGCTGTGGGCGTATGCACC
>JAFUPO010000034.1 GCA_017481185.1 Clostridia bacterium
CCGATGGGGCTATAAATGCCGTAGACCTCCCCCTCCTGCTGGCAGAGGATGAGGGTGGCGGCCCGGCCCGGCAAATGGCGGATGCGGCCCTGCTTGTGGAGCTTGTCCACCAGGGTCTGGGTGGCGGCGGTCACAGGCCGTGAAAGGTCTGTAAACATCACCAGTCGGCTGGAATCCACCGTGAATCCCCCGCCCAAATGCAAGAGCATCCCGCGCCTCCCAAATAAACAATTTCAACCGACTAATTATACCATTTTAGGGGCCAAAAAGAAAGGGTTTCTACAATTTAAATGGCAGAGAAAAATTGCGAAACAGCTCCCGCCCCAGGCAAACTGCTAATTTGCGATAAAAAGCGCCCTGCGGGGCAGGGAGGAACAGCATTTTTGTCGAAGTCTATCATAAACTTTTTTTCAAAAGGGAGGTGTTTTCATGCGCCGTTTTATGGCCGCTGTGATGGCCTTATGCCTGTTACCTGTTTTCGGTCTGGCTGAAATGGTCTGGACAGAGGTGATCCCCACGCCTTCGGCCGTGCAGGAGATGACCGCCCAGGAGCTGCTGGCGCAACTGAACGCCACCCCCACGCCCCAGCCCACGCCTCAGCCTCCAGCAGATACCACCTTTGATCTGCTCATCATCGGGTCTGATAACTATGCCTCCGCTGATGCAGGCCGCAGCGACGCCATGGTGCTGGCCCGGCTGGATGCGTCCAACAACACCATTAAGATGATCTCCTTCATGCGGGATCTGTACGTAAAGATCCCCGGCAAGGGCTACAATCGCCTGAACGCCGCCTATGTGTTCGGGGGCGCGCAGCTTTTGAAGGATACCCTGTATGCCAACTTTGGCGTTACCTGCGATGCTTACGTGGCGGTGAACTTTTCCCTCATGGCAGACCTTATCGATCAGATCGGCGGGGTCACGGTTCATGTGACCAAAAAGGAGATGCAGCAGGTCAATTCCATTTTAAAGTTCTACAACCGCAAGACGGGGGTCTCCGCCTCCGATCAGCTTTTGAAGCAGTATGGCGATGTGCTGCTCACCGGCAAGCAGGCCATGTGCTTTAGCCGCATCCGCAAAATCGACAGCGATCATCAGCGGGTGGGCAGGCAGCAGGCGGTGCTGGAGGCCATCTTCCATAAGGTCACGGAATTGGATCTTATCACCCTGGGGCGGCTGGTACTGACCAATATGGATCAGGTAAACACGGATTTGGAGCCGGAGCAGATAGGCGATCTGGCGGCCCTGGCATTAAATGCCCGCAGCGCCCGGTTTGATTCCCTCAAGATCCCGGTGAATGGGATGTATACCTCCGAAACCCGCAGCGGTATGGCGGTATTGGTGCCTAGCCTGAAAAGGAACCGGGCCAAGATCGAAGCCTTTTTGCAGGAGGAGTAATATGGCAGACCGCACCATCCTCCACTGCGACTGCAACAGCTACTATGCCTCAGTGGAGCTCCTTTCCCATCCAGAATTAAAAGATCAGCCCGTGGCTGTCTGCGGCGATCCCGAAAGCCGCCACGGTATCATCCTGGCCAAGAATGAGCCCGCTAAGAAAATGGGCGTGCAAACGGCCGAAACCCTTTGGCAGGCCCAGCGCAAATGCCCTGGGCTGATTTTGCTGCCCGCCCATCGGGATCGCTACCGCTATTATTATGAAAAGATCAACGCCATCTACCTGAGCGTTACCGACCAGGTGGAGGCCTTTTCCATTGATGAATCCTGGCTGGATGTCACCGGCAGCTATCATCTCTTTGGCGATGGCAAAACCATTGCAGATGATCTGCGCCGCCGCATCCGGGAGGAGCTGGGCCTCACCATCTCCGTGGGGGTGTCCTTCAACAAAACCCTGGCCAAGCTGGGCAGCGATTTTAAAAAGCCCGATGCTACCACCTGCTTCACCCGCGAAAACTACCGGCAGCTCCTCTACCCCCTGCCCGTGGGGCGGATGCTGTTTATCGGCCCCGCAGCTGAAAAGATATTGGTGGCCCACGGGGTCAAAACCATCGGGGATCTGGCTGCCTGCCCCCCGGCGACCCTCACGGCCCTCCTGGGCAAAACGGGGGAAAGCTTTCACCAATGGGCCAACGGTATAGACGATGCGCCGGTGCGCCGCTGGGGGGAAGCAGACCCGGTGAAATCCATCGGCAACGACCTTACCTTTGCCCAGGATTTGGTGGGCGAAAGCCAGTGGAAGCAGGGGCTTATCCCCCTGTGCGAGCAGGTGGGAGAGCGGCTGCGCCGCCAGGGCTTTAAATGCCAAACCCTGGCCCTGCAAATCAAGGATCCTCAATTTAAGGTTATTTCCCGGCAGATGAAAATGAACCCTCCCACCGCCTTGACCCGGGCCCTCTTTGAAGGGAGCTTGAGCCTTTTAAGAAGCTGCTGGCAGCCTGAGGCGCCCATCCGGATGCTTACCGTGACCGCCTCGGGGCTGGTGGATGAAAACGCCCCCGTCTACGAGCAGATGGATCTGTTTACCCCGCAAAACCCAACCAACCCCAAGCAGGCCCAATTGGAAAAGGCCATCGATCAGGTCAGGGCCCGCTACGGCAAGGGCGCGGTGAGCATCTCCACTGTGATGAATACGCCCGAAGAATAAAATGGTTTTACTTTCTCGCAATTGACATTCGGTTCATTTCTGGGGTATAATACCCCCTGCAATTGCACAACAGACAGTTCGTGACCATCCTGTCTCTAAACAAAACTAGGGAAGCTCCGGCAACAGCCGGAGGGGATGGACGCGCAGCGTCCATTTTTTATTGGAGGTTTTGCTATGACCCGCAAAACAAAAAACCTTACCCAGGCCAGCGTGCTGGCCGCCCTGTATGTGGTTTTGACCTATGCGCAGAACATTATTTGGCCCGGCTCGGCGTCCCTGGCCATCCAATTGCGCCTGTCCGAGGCCTTGAACATTTTCGCTTTTTTTACCCCGGCGGCCATCCCGGGCCTTGCGGCGGGCTGCCTCTTATTTAACCTTTCCTACGCCGGAGCCCTGCCCTTTGACTGGCTGGTGGGAACTTTGGCGACCCTGCTGGCGGGGCTGAGTATGTACAAGCTGCGCCAGCGCCCCTGGCTGGGCCTTGTGATGCCTGCCCTGTTCAACGCGCCTCTGGTGGGCTGGGAGCTGGCTGCCTTTTTAGGGGAAGGCGGCTTTGCCTGGCCCCTTTTTGGGGCCAATGCCCTTAACGTGTTTCTGGGGGAAGCCATGGTGATGTACACCGCCGGCTGGGCCCTTTATGGGGCCTTCAAACGCCGCAATTTGCACAAACAGTTTTTTTAACGCATGAGTTCCCGCCTTCTCGGTCAAACTGACCGTGAGCGCTTTTGCGCTAACATCATAAGGAGGGATTGACCTATGGCCCATTCCGTTGGCAACCAGTGCATCCATTGCAGCGTGGAAAGCTGCCAGTATCACGCCCGCGACAATATGTGCTCCCTGTCCGACATCAAGGTGGCGCCCAACGCCAACTGCTGCTCCGGCAAGCCTGAAGAGAGTATGTGCTCCAGCTACAAGTGCCGCAGCTGAGACAAGGATGTGAATTAAGCGAGGGAGGGGAGTTTTTTGCAAAACTCCCCTCCCTTGTGCTCCCTCCCCAAGAGAACCAACAGGGGCTGAGCCCCTGCACCCCAGCTCCCGCCAGGGGCTCAGCCCCTGGACCCCAGCTCCCGAAGGGGCAATACGCTTCGTTCAAGTCCCTTCCGGGTGGAGATAAGAAACTAAAACTCTGCACTTTGCACTCATCACTCTGCACTCTTAACTTCCGCCGCAGGCGGGGGCCCCCCTACATCGCGTCGTAGGGGCGGATCCTGTATCCGCCCGGGCGGTTGAGCCGCCGGTCATTTTCTGATGGCGCAAGAGCCTATAATTATCGCTTTTCTTTCTGGAGAGCGCGAGAACCTCTTTCTTTTCTCGTGAAAAGAAAGAGGTTCTCGCATATTCATTCTCACTCTTCCCCCAGCGCTTCCTGTAGGGTGCGCATATTCCCTCGCATCCCCTCCTCGTAGGCGGTGAGGGCGCCCTCGTCCAGGGGGCCGGTCACAATGGGATCCAGGGTATACACCTTAGCGCCGGTCTCCTGAGAAAGGGTCTGGGCAGCCAATTCCGGGTACTGGGGCTCAATAAACAGGGGCGGCACCCCCAGATCCTTTAAGGTTTTCACCAATTCTGCCAGCTGGGCAGGGCTCAGGGCGTCGCCGGGCTCCCGGTTCACCACCCCAGCCACGTTGAGGCCATAGGCCTTGGCGAAGTAGGGAAACGCCTCATGAAAGGTCACAATGTCACGGCTGGGAAGATCCTTGAGGCCTTCCTTCAATTCCGCATCCAGGCTTTCCAGCCGCTGCTGATAGGCAGCTTGATTGGCTGTGATCATTTCCGCGTGCTCCGCAAAAGCCTCACACAGCCCTGCGGCCAGGTTCTGGGTCATCAAAATGGCAGCCTGCACATCCAGCCACAGGTGGGGGTTGCCCTCATCCATCAGCTCAATGCCCTGAGAAGCCACCACCTGGGTCAGCTGGGGAAATTGCGCGGCCACCTGCTCCAGAAAGCTCTCCATGCCCGCGCCGTTGATCAAAAACACGCGGCACCCTGCCAGGGTGCGCATATCCTGGGTGGAGAGGGTATAGTCGTGCAGGCACCCCACCTGGGGGGCAGCCAGGTTCACAACGGTCACCGGCACGTCCTTCAACAGGTTCACAGCCATGCCGTAAATGGGATAAAAGGAGGTGACCACCATAGGCTGAGTCTCCCCTAGGGCGGCGGGAGCCATCAGGCAAAGAATTAGGCAAAGGATCAGGCATTTTTTCATTCAATAACCCTTTCTGTTAAAAGCGCCCTTTTCTTTATAAGAAAAGGGCGCGCGCATTGTTTAGTCCAGCGTATAGCCTTCGTAGGTCTCAATGCCCACCGCCTGCTTCCAGGCTTCCAGCTGCTCGCTAAGAGAGGTGCTTTCCTTCTCATCCCGCAGCCCGGCAGAGATCTCGGCCTTCAAGGCATCATCCAGTTGGATGGGGCCGGGGGTCACATCGCCCTGGTAGTAGAGGATGTGCACGCCGTATTCAGAAACCACGGGCACGCTCACATCGCCCACCTTTTCCAGCAGCTCGAAAGCGCCGATGCGGAAGGCATCCACAAAGCTGGCTTCCTTATGCACCTGGTAACCCTCGGCAGAAGCGCCGGTATCATCGCTGTACTCGCTTACCAAATCGATAAAGCTGGCGCCATTATCCAGTTTGGTCATGATCTCGGTGATGGTCTCCTGCTTGGAGGCGATGATGGCAGCCTCCATGGCCTCCTTGTCAGCCACGGTTACGGGAGCGGCAGCATCCTCATCGGCCTCAACGGTTTCACCCTCGGCAGCCTTATCGGCAGCGTCCTCAGCTTCTTCCAGGCTGGCCAGCAGGTTTTGATACTCAGTCTGAGTGGCTTCGTCAGCCATGAGCAGGATGTGGTTGATCACTCGGATGCCTTCGGGGATGTAATAAGGCCGGAAGGACTCCAGATAGCCGTACTTGTAGTACATTTCCATCAAGGCATAGTTGCTCAGGCCGTTTTCGCCGGTATAGCTCTGGGTGTCGGAGGCCACCCGCTCGTCATAAAAGGTCTTGATTTCCTCGTCGGTCACAACAAGATCCTTGGTCAGCTCGGCAACCACCTTTTCGCTTTCCAGGGTCTTTTTGAGCATATCCAGGTTGTAGCCTTCCTGGTTGGCCAGCTCCTGGGCCATGGTCAGGGCGTCAGCCTCGGCGGCAGCATAGCCATATTGCAGCAGCTGGTTAGCCACCAGCTGGATTTCCTCATTGAGCTGCTTCTCCAGCTCAGCCACTTCCTCATCGGTGAGGGTGATATTCAGTTCAGCCTTCTTGGTCTCCACGAAGTATTCGGTGATCATCATGTCCATGGCCAGAGCCGTGATGGCAGGATCATCCGCATTGGCGGTGGTGCCGTAATAGGCATAGGCTGCGGTCAGCTCATACTCATCCAATTCAGCCTGGGTGAAGGTCTTTTCGCCCACCTTGAGCACGATGGCATTGGGATCCACAGGCACGGGGGTGGGGGCGGTAGTCGTTGCGGGCTCCTGGGTGGGAGCGGTTTGCGCCAGTGCAGCGCCACAGGCCAGCAAAAGGGCCAGCACCAGAGCGGCAAAGCGTTTCATCATCATTGCAAGCAGTTCCTTTCTATGTTCCCGGTCAAAACGCCCGGTTCACTAGCATCCATTATGGCACAAGATTTGTTTTAAACGCAAGGGCTTTGGCAAAAGTTACAGACTGTTCATATTCCCCAGGGGCTTCAAATAGCGCCTGTTGGCCCAGCGGAAGGTGATCAGCACCAGCACCAGTGAAACCGTTTCCGCAATGGGAAAGGACCACCACACCGCATCCACCCCTAAGGGGGCCAGGAAGTAAGCGGCGGGCAAGAGCACCACCAATTGGCGGCAAATGGAGATGAGCAGGCTCAAAAGGCCGTTGCCGATGGCCTGGAACACCGTGGAGAGGATAATGCCGATGGCAGCCCCCAGGAAGCTCAAAGAGATGGTTCTCAGGGCCACCACGCCCAGCTCGATCATTCGCTGGGTCTGCTCCACGGCGGTGGGATCGGTGCTGGCAAACAGGCCCAGCATCTGCTCGGGCATGAGGAGGAACAGCAGCATCCCTGCGATCATGATGATCAGCGAATAGCACAGCGCCACCTTGATGGCAGCGTACACGCGCTTTTGATTGCGGGCGCCGTAATTGTAGCCGATGATGGCCACCAGGGCGTTGGTCAAACCAAAGACCGGCATAAAGATGAAGGACTGGAGCTTAAAGTACACGCCCAGCACGCTCACCGCCTCGTTGCCGAAGGCGATAAGGATCAGGTTCATCAAAACGGTCATCACCGAGGCGATGGACTGCATCACAATGGAGGGAACGCCCACCACATAGATGTCCTTGATGATCTTAAGAGAAGGCCTGAAACCCTTGAAGCTCAGGGGCAGCTCCTTGTTGCGGGTCTGGTTCAGGTACAGCCCAACAAAGAAGCCCATGGTTTGGGCGAACACGGTGGCAATGGCAGCGCCGGCCACACCCATTTCCGGGAAGGGGCCCCAGCCGAAGATCAAAAGGGGATCCAAAATGATGTTGATCACTGCGCCCACCACCATGGTGACCATGTTGTACACGGTGTTGCCGGTGCCCTCCATCATCCTTTCCACCGCGATGGACAAAAACTGCCCCAGGGAGAAAATGGTTACAATCTGCAAATAATCCCCGCCCATTTGCAAAACCTGGGCGTCGTTTGTATAGGCCTTAAAGAAGGGCCGGGCGAAGAAGATGCCGAAGAGCAGAAATACAGCCCATGACAAAACCGCCAGAAACACGCCGTTGTGAGAGGCGTCCAAAGCCTCTTTGCGGCGGCCTTCCCCCAGCCGGCGGGAGATAAGGCTGTTGATACCCACGCCGGTGCCAACGGAAAGGGCCAGCATCAGGTTCTGAATCGGAAAAGCCAGGGACACCGCCGTGAGGGCCTGAGGATGATACTGGGCCACAAAGATGGAGTCCACAATGTTGTAAAGACCCTGGATCAGCATGGAAAACATGATCGGCAACGAGGTTTTCAAAACCAGCTGCCTCATGGGCATCTGTCCCAGGCGGGCGGAACGGTTTTCGGACATGGGTAAACCTCCTTGCTTTGGTCAACCTTATAATTTTAACATATCACGATTAACAGCGCAATAGAGGGAGTTTATTTGCTAAAATGTATGAAAATTTATAGTTTTTTTAAAAACAATATTGTTTTTAAAAACATTATGTGATATACTGCCCTTATCGATAAGGCGCAATGCCACAATTTCATAGCCCAAGGAAAGGAGATCTGCTCATGAAAACCAAGCGGCGTATCACTTCCCGGTTGCTTCTGTGCCTGGCGCTGATCCTGTGCCTGATCAGCTCCATCGGAGCCTCCAGCGTGCAATCCTCCTACGGCGAGGTCAAGGTGGAGGACCTGCGCATCGTGGTGGGCGACGGCACCCATATTAACGGCCAGGTGTACATTCCTAAAAAAGCCTCGGCTGAAAACCCGGCGCCCCTGATCGTGGTCTCCCACGGCAGCTACAACAACATGGATATGCAGGACCTGAACATGATCGAATTAAGCCGCAGAGGCTTTGTGGTCATTTCCTCCGACGCCTACAACCACGGCTCCTCCAGCCGCACCCCGGCGGATGTGATGGGCCTGTTCCCGGCCAAGAATATGTACCAGCTCATCGACTATGCCCTGGCCTCCTACAACTTCATCGATAAGGAAAAGGTGGCGGTCTCCGGCCATTCCATGGGCGGCATCATCTCCAACTATACGGTGCAGCACTACTTTGAGCAGGAAGCCCGGGGCGAGGGCCCCAACCCCATCGCCGCCGTACTGGATGTGGGCTATGATCCCCAGTATACCGCCTACACCTTCGAGGGTGTGGAAGGCGAGATTCCCCTCACGGTGGACTGGGGCGTAATCTGCGCCAAGTATGACGAGTGGTTCTTCAAGGGCGATACGGGCAACCCCGCCCTCTACCTGCAAAGCGCCAACGCCAACACCTTCATCAACCAGCTGGAGGGCGTGAATCTTGAAGGCGCGGTGGAGAACCGCAAGATTTACACCGGCACCATCGGCGGGGAGGAATACATCCGCGCCATTTACCAGAATACCGAAATCCATCCCATGAACCACTTCTCTACCGATGCGGCCGCGGCTGCGGTGGAATTCTTCTACGAGGCCCTGGGCGTACCCGGCGGCTATGAGAAGATCGATCCCTATGATCAGATCTGGCAGCGGAAGGAAGCCTTCAACTTTGTGGGGCTCATCGGCATTTTCCTGTTCCTGTTCCCCTTCGCCAGCCTGGTGATGGATGCGGTTCCCTTCTTCTCCAAGCTCAAGGCTGAAAAGGCAATGCCCATGGCCCCGGCCCTGGCAGATAACAATGCAAAGATCCGCTACTGGGTCACCTATGCCATCGGCCTGGTGATCCCGGCGCTGCTGGTGATGCCGGTAATGCTCAACTGGGTGGGGGCAGGCATCAGCGTGCCTGCCAAGGTGACCCCCTGGTTTGGCGAGCCCAACACCAACGAGCTGGCCGCCTGGACCTGCGTTGTGGGCCTGGCGCTGCTGGCCCTGTTCCTCATCGTTCACAAGCTGTTCAATAAAGATGTGAAGGGCATCCCGGCTTGCTGGGGCGTGAAGATCAGCCTCAAAAACCTGGGCAAAACCTTCCTCCTGGCCCTGATGACCGTGGGCGTGGCCTATGTGATTCTGTTCTTCTCCGATCTGGTGTTCAATACCGACTACCGGGTCTGGATGATCGCCATGCGTGTCTTTGAGGTGGATAAGGTTCTTTACGCCATCGCTTACTTCCCGGCCTTCCTGGTGTTCTACCTGGTCAACGCCATGCTCACCGAGGGCAGCAATCAGGTGGCGGGCCGCTCCCGCTGGCTGGCTACCCTGCTCACCTGCATCTCCAACATCGCAGGCATCGGCACGCTGATCTTCATTCAGTATTATGTGCTGATCACCCAGGGCGTATTGACCTACAACTCCATGCGCATTGTAAACCTGTTCCCCCTGCTGGTACTGATCCCCGCCGCCACCATCATTTCCCGGCGCTTCTATAAAAAGACCGGCAGCATCTATGCCGGCGCGATGGTCATGTCCATGCTCTACACCATGATGACCGTGGCCAACACCATGACCATGGCTTCCATCCTGGGTTAAAGCTGATTTGAAAAGGCCCCGGCTCTTTTGAAAGAGCCGGGGCCTTATACTTATGCCTTTTCAAGGGGTTCTGTTTTTTCAGGCATCTTTTCCAGCAGGGATTCGCCAAAATCACCCCAGCTGCGGGAGAGGATGCGGATGGCCTTTTCCACCTCAGCCAGCTCCTGGTCGGAGAAGTTTTCTAACGCGGCAAAAAAGGGCTGAAACAGCTTTTGAATATCCCTGTTGCAATAGCTCCAGTAGGTGGCCTCTCCCTTGGGGGTGGGCTTAAGGATGATGCTTTTGCGGTTGCCCTTGAGGCGATAGCGTTCAATAAGCCCCAGGGATAACAGCCGCTTGGTGATCTTGGTCACCATGCAGGGCAGGAGGCCCACATCCCGTGAGATCTCCGCCTGAATCTTATTTTCTTCCTGAAACTCCAGAATATATTCCAGCACCTGGTATTCATGCTTGGAGAGGGAAACCTCCGTGTCCACCTTCTCCATGGTGGTGCGAACGCCGCTGCGGCTGTGGTTGGAGCAGTTGGAATAGTAGATCAGCGCCCGCACCAATTCCCGGTAGCGGCCCATCCATTCAAGCTTCAAAGGTGCTTCCTCCTGAATCATTCGTGGCTCTATTATAAAGGCAGGCCCTAAGAAAAGCAAGCAAAGGAGGGGCACTTTTGCTCAGGGAGATTTGCGGTGCAGTTCATAGTTGTTGGTGTAGGCTAAAAATTCCACAAAGGAAAGGGGTACCTGAGCGGCGTCGGCCAGGGTGCGAGCCGCTTCGTCGGTCATGCGGCTGCG
>JAFUPO010000035.1 GCA_017481185.1 Clostridia bacterium
GCTGGCAGTTTTTGGGGCTCGGTGGTAGCCAGAATGAACACCACATGGGCTGGAGGCTCCTCCAAGGTCTTCAAAAGGGCATTGAAGGCTGCTGCCGAAAGCATATGCACTTCGTCGATGATATACACCTTATACCGGCCATACTGGGGCGGATACTTTACTTTGTCCCGCAGATCTCGGATTTCATCCACGCCGTTGTTGCTGGCTGCGTCGATCTCCAGAATATCCAAATTATCCTCGCCGGCCAGGGCCATGCAGGCCTCGCATAAGCCGCAGGGATCCCCCTCCTGGGGGTTGAGGCAGTTTACCGCACGAGCCATAATTTTGGCTGTGGAGGTTTTGCCGGTACCCCGGCTGCCGCAAAAGAGATACGCATGGGCAATACGCCCTGCCATAATCTGATTGCGCAGGGTTTTGACCACCGCCTCCTGGCCTACCATCTCTTTAAATCCTGCCGGACGCCACTGCCGGTACAACGCTTGATACAAAGCGCCTGCCTCCTTACTTAAGCGGAGGGGTGCTTTTGAATCAAAAGCGCCCGTCCATCCTTGAAAGCCGATTGATAGCTTATTATCCCTTATTTCATTCCCTTAATCAAGCAAAAGTTAGCGTAAAAGCTAAATTTATGATATACTGTTTTCACAAATCCCCATCACTCAAGGAGGCTTTCCATGCCCGCCATTGCAGAGTTTATGAAGGTTTCGCCCCAGCAGTTCGCTCAGGACGGCCCTGCCGATGCTTATGATCACATTGCCCTTCCCCGCAGAGCCACGGTCGGTTCCGCCGGGTATGATTTCGTCACGCCTATCCCGGTGACCTTAGCCCCCGGCCAAAGCCTTCGCATCCCCACGGGCATCCGCGCCCGCATTGATCCGGGCTGGGTGCTGCTCATTTTCCCCCGAAGCGGCCTAGGCTTCAAATACCGTTTACAGTTAGACAACACCGTGGGCGTGATTGACAGCGATTATTTCAATGCCGCCAACCAGGGGCACATCATGGTCAAGCTCACCAATGATTCTCAGGAGGGCAAAACCCTTTCTCTCTCAGCAGGCGAGCGTTTTTGCCAGGGCATTTTTCTCCCTTATGGCCTTGCTCAGGAGGCTGAAGTATCCGCCTTTCGCACCGGCGGCTTTGGATCCACCGGTTCCACGTTATAACTTATCTGCGATCCGAGCAAAGTCTTGAAGCTCCAGCTTTTCACCCCGAACCCGCTCATCCAGCCCGCAGGCCGTCAGCACACTGGCGGCTTTTTCTTTTGTAATGCCAAAGGCACTCATCAGGTTGTTGGCCATGGTTTTGCGGCGCATGGCAAAGGCTGCCTGAGCCACCCGAAAAAACTTTTTCTCATCCGCCACCTGCACAGGCTTTTCCTTGCGGATGGGCATTACCACAAAGGCGCTGTCCACCTTGGGGGGCGGATTAAACATGGCCGCCGGTACATCCAAAGCAATCTCTGGCTCGCCGTAATACTGGCATTTCACTGCCAGCATCCCGTAGCCCTCCTCGCCGGGCTGGGCCAGCATCTTCTCAGCCACTTCCTTTTGCACCATCAGGGCCAGGCTGTCAATGGGCAGGCCGCTGTCAAGCAATAAAAGGATCAAAGGCGTGGTAATATAATAAGGGATGTTTGCCACCACCTTGAACCGCTCGCCCAAGGGCTTGGTCAGTTCATGGAGATTGGTTTTGAGCACATCGCCCTGAACAATGGTCACATTTTCGTACTTATCCAGATAGCCATGAAGCAAGGGGATAAGCCGCTCGTCGATCTCCAAGGCGATCAGCCGCTTGACCCGAGGCGCCAAACAGCCCGTTAGGGTGCCGCAGCCAGGACCAATCTCCAATACGCCGTCAGCTTCCCCTGCGCCGGAAATCTCCGCCAGCTGCTCCAGCAGGCTTTCATCATAAATAAAATTCTGACCCAGCCCCTGCTTATAGCGGAGCTCCGTATCCCGAATATGCTGTTTTGCCTTGCTCACCGTATTACTCCTTTACTTCATCCAGCAGTTTGCGGTAGGGGGCCAACATACCTTCGTTCATCTGGTTGCCCATCTTGGCCTTGATCTTTTTGTTGGAAAGCAGCGCGCCCACCAGATACATTTTCAAGATCGTGCCTTTCTGCTTCTGAGGGAAATCATACTGCCCATGGGCCTTGTAGAAGCGATGATCCGCCTTCATCATACCCCGCATTTGGTAGATCAAATCCCGAAAAATCTTCATGCCGCCCACGCCGTAGAAGTTGGCAGGCTCACAGGCAGGGTGCTCTAAGAGATACACAAGGGCGGCAGCCAGATGGTCAATGGCTGCGTCAGGGTCTCTTTCATCTGTTGCAATGCCCGCCAAGGGATTGCCGCCCACCTGGCTGCGGCCCTCCAAGACCATTTGCAGGTTGCTCTCCTGCTGATAATTGCCGCTGATCAGGTAGCCTACGGGCATCC
>JAFUPO010000036.1 GCA_017481185.1 Clostridia bacterium
AGCTCCATAAAATTTCATTTTATTACGCTAAACGCCCCGCCCGACCGGCAAAGCCGGTCGATACGATTTAAAAATGAAGGGGCAACGCCCCTTCATTGCATCCCCGGTATTTTTCCGTTACTTTATCGACAGTCTGAAGCCTTCCCATTTGGGAAGGCTTTTTTTAGCTGTTGCAGCCAAGCTGGCGATAGGCCAGCTCCAGCACCGCATCCACCGTTTGCCGTCCCTGAGGATCCAGGGCCCGATACTTGGTCAGCAGAACATACTCGCTTTCGCTTATGTCATCGGAAGAGGATGGAAGAGTGCCAAGCAGCGCATCCCCGGTTGTGCCCAGGATAGCTGCAATTTGCTTGAGCTTTTGTACATCCGGCTTGCGCTTGCCGGTTTCATAACCGCAATAGGTGGATTTGTCTACCCTCAGCGCAGCAGCTACCTGTGCCTGGGTGAGCCCGGCGGCCTTGCGCGCCTGTTTTAGCTGTTCTTGAAAATTCATTATGAAGCCACAACCTTTCCCACATACCATATCATGAAGTTGGCGAAACGTCAACAAAAGGAAGGATTAGTTATTGACAAATTGGCGATACGCCATTATTATAAATTAAAAGTTGGCGATACGCCAATATAAGGGAGGAGAAGAAATGTATGTAAATCTGATGGCGCAAAAGCAATCCCGCCGATTATCGGATGAGGATATGGCGCGAATTATTGGCGTAACCCCGGGCACATACAGGCAAAAGCTGAAAAGCGGCAGATTCTATCCCGATGAATGTCGTAAATACTGCGAGTATTTTAACCAGAGTTTTAAATTTCTTTTTGCAACGGACGAGGAGGCCTGATGACGGGTTCACCTTCTGCAAAGTTTGGCTTATCTGGGGGAAAGGGGATAGCACCTGGTATTTAGGGGAATCTGCTATAGAGAGCCTACAGCGGTTTGCCTAAGCAGAGGAGGGCACGATGAAAAGGATCCTTTTAATTCTAATGGGGTTGATGCTCCTCAAGGTTGGGGCATTGGCCGACTCCAATCCCCAATTTACTGTACAGTATTACGGGCAGCTGACCGTGGCAGCACCGCAGGGAGAAACGCCGCTGACCCTGATTGACACCTCCGGGGCCAATCTGCCGGTGAACAATACAAAAGATCTGCCAACCCGCCAGGTATATCTGGGCGGCCAAGGGGGCAGGATCCTTACCAAAAGCAGCCTGCAAAAGCTGTATAAAGATCAAACCTTTCAGTTTTACAACGCCCCTGAGCTGTCTTATTTCGATCAGCTTTCTGCCCAGAACCCTAACTACCGCCTGGCGGCCCTGTGGGTTTGGCAGGGCAGCGGATCGCCAGAGAGCGTGGATCCGGCGCAGTGGCAGATCTACGAGGATCCCTGGGCGCTGACCTTTACCAGCGATCCTGAGGCAGCCCAGGGCCGGGTGCTGGTTAAAGAAGGAACGGTGCTGCGCCTAGTCTATGAGCCTACCCAGGATGTGTACGAAAACGCCGTAACCTTTTATGATTATGATATTACCGACGGCAGCACCTACGCCGATGCCGCCTATACCCAGCCCATTGACCGCACCAGCAACAGAACTTTGTATGTAAAAACCGGCCGGGAGGGGATCAACAGCGCGGCCAACGTAAACGGCAGCGCCCTGCCCGCCTTAGGCTTTGGCAACAAGAATACAGGCACCCAGATCGGCCAGGCCGCCTGGGAGGGGAACACCCTTAACTGCAACGATGGAGATAATTTTAAGGGCTGTACCTTTGGTATAGTCACAGGGCTGGATGAACAGGGCTTGCCCCGCTTTGCCCAGGGAATAGCGGCCCCGGCGCTGTTCGGCAGCGCCCCGGCGGCGGGTAAAACGGTACTCACCGGCTACACCCTGGGCTTTCAGCGCCTAGGGGATAGCTACACCCTGACCAGCGTAAGCCAGGGCGGGCAAAGGGTGCTTTCAGGGCTGGATGCCTTTTCCAACCCGGCGGCAGCCCATACGGGCATCTGGACCAATCATTTCTGGCCTCTGGATCGGGCAGCCACTGCCAATGGAGCGGGCCACGACATCACCTTCGGCAGCAGTGAGAGGCTGCTTTTGCGCAAGTTCGGCAGCGGCAAGTATCAGGCTTTGCCCCAGGCGGATGACGATAAGGACCATAACAGCTATTTCGGTATGTCCTACACGGTGAACTTTACCCTTACGCCGGATTATCAGGGGCCCTTGGAATATATGTTCTTTGGCGACGATGATATGTGGGCCTTTCTGGATGGGCAGCTGATCTGCGATTTGGGCGGCGTTCATTCCTCCGTGGGGGAATATGTGAATCTGTGGGACTACATCAGCCAAACGGGCCGCACACAGGCTCGGGAGCATACCCTCAGCTTTTTTTACACCGAGCGGGGAGCCAGCGGCTCCACCTGCTATATGTCCTTTACCCTGCCCTCGGTAAATTATCAGACTGATTTAAAGGAAACTGGCAGCCTGGCCATTGCCAAGCGCCTCCAAGGGGAGGAAACGGGAGAGAAAGCCTTTAATTTCATCCTCACCCTCAGCGATCGTGGCGTTACGGGCAAGTTCGGGGATATTGCCTTTCAGCGGGGCGTAGCTCAATTTCAGCTCCGGGCTGGCGAAAGCCTCACCGCCTCCGGCCTCCCAGCGGGGATCACCTATGCCGTTACAGAGGCGCAAAGCAGCGGCTACACGGTATTGAGCACCGGCGCAGAAGGGATCATTCAGGCAGGAGGCACAGCCATCGCCACCTTTACCAACACGGCAGTGACGCCTACGCCTGAGCCTACAGCCACGCCTACGCCTGTGCCCACGGCGACGTCGTCGCCTGGGCTCCAGGTCACCCCGCCTCCCTCGCTAACACCTTCCCCAG
Organism: Clostridia bacterium; assembly: GCA_017481185.1. The sequence goes on from JAFUPO010000036.1 coordinate 2,867, forward strand.
CAGTCTCCCCCGAGCCTACCCCTGGCCCGGTGGATTTTCCTCAAACGGGGGATGAAAATCACCCGCTCCTATGGCTTATGGTGTTGGCGACAGGCGCAGGGATTCTCTGGGTCTATAAAAAGAAAGGCTTGCGATAAACAACCGCAAGCCTCTTTTTCATTCTACAATGGCCGCCTGCTCGTCACCCATGCGGGCAGCCTCCAGGGCAGCTTTATAGAGCTTTTTGATGGCCTGGGAGGATTGGGTAGCCCCGGCCACTGCATCCACCTCGTCAGGGTTGTCGGCAGCTTGGAGATTTTCGTTCAATTGGGGAATCCACTGGCTGGGATGGGGCGTCATGGGGTATTCTTCCTGCGTGGTTTCGCTTTTGCGCTGGCCATCCTTTAAGGCGTCGTATTCCATGTCGATGATTTGGCCGTCGGAAACGGTGAGCTTCACATATTCCTGCCAGCCCTGGCCCGTTTTCTGGGCATAGGTTTCAGACATTTCCGCCACGTACTCTCCATCCATGAGGCTGCCTTGGGCAGGCGAGGCGGTGGGCACGTTGGTAGGCTGCATGGTGGGTGAGGCGGTGGGCTGGGTGGTGGGGGCTTGGGTAGGCGCAGGCGCAGGCTGGGCAGCGCAGGCAGTAACCAGCGCCAGGCTCAGGCCCAGGAGGGGAATAAGGCGGGTTTTGTTCATCCGGGTCATCCTTTCCAACAAAGTTTTGCAGGCATAGGATTGATGAACCTTCGCAAAATTATGTAACGGGCTTTAAAAGGAAGCAGCCTGCCAATAAGCTTAATGCCTCCGCCAGGGGAAAAGCCAGCCACAGGCCGGTGACGCCAAACAGCGCCGTGCCGCCCAGCGCCAGGGGAATCAACAGCAGCGTGCGCATGAGGGAAAGGGTTTGCCCCCGGCCAGCCTGATCCACCGCCGGAAACCAGATGGATAAAAAGATGTTCACGCCTGAAAACAGGCAGCCGACAAAATAAAGCCGCAGCCCCTGAACGGCAGCCCTTTGAAGAGCGGCATCCCCCTGGGCGTTGAAGATTGAGGCGATTTCCTCTGCCCCCATAAGCACAGCGGCATATATGGCGGCTGAAAGGAGGCTGACAGTGACCAGCGCCCACTTAAGAAGCGACTTCAGGGTTGGGGAATCCTTTTGCCCGTAGGCTGCGCTGGCCAGGGGCTGCGCCCCCTGGGCGACGCCGGTGTGCAGGGCAGCCACCACCAGGGCCAAATTGGCCACCACCCCATAGGCAGCCACCCCTGTGTGACCCATGAGCGCCAGCATCAGGGCGTTAAAGAGAATCATCACCACGGCCGAGGAAAGCTCGGTGATCAATGAAGGAAGCCCCAGGGCGACAATGCGCCCCAGCAGCCGGGGGGAGGGGCGGCAGGCGCACAAATGAAAGCCATTCCTTTTTCGGATAAAATGGGGAGACATCACCCCCAGGCTGATCAAGGGCGCCAGCCCGGTGGCGATCACTGCCCCCAGGATGCCGCCTCTCAGGGGAAAGATGAACAGATAATCCAGAAGAATGTTGGCAAAGCTCCCCGCCAGCATGGCTCCCAGGGCCAGCTGGGGCGCGCCATCGTTGCGAATAAAGGCGATCATCACCTGGTTGGTCAAAAAGGCCGGGGCAAAAAGGAGGATGACCTTCAGGTACACCTGGGTCATGGGCAGAACCCGCCCTTCAGCACCCATCAGCCGCGCCAGGGGCTCAGAAAGAAAAAGCCCCGCCAGCAGGTACAGCGCCGCCAGCCCCAGCCCTGCAAAAAACGCGTGGGTAAAGGCTGCGCTTGCCTCCTTCAGGCGGTTCTGGCTGCGGTACAGGGCATACCGAGTCGCACCGCCCATGCCCAGCATCAGCCCCGAGCCGTGGATAAGGCTGTAAATGGGAATGGCCAGATTCAACGCCGCCAGGCCGTCAGCCCCCATATCGGCGGAGATAAAAAAGGTGTCTGCCAGAATGTAAAGGGACAGCCCCATCATTCCTAAGGTGTTCAGACTGGCATAGCGGAGAAAGGTTTTCATGCCCACAGCCTCCTAAAAAAT
>JAFUPO010000037.1 GCA_017481185.1 Clostridia bacterium
GACCACAGCCAGCACGATGGCAACTGCCATCACGACCTTGTCGATATTCTTGCCCAGCTTTTCAGCCAGCCACTTTTCGAACTTGCTGGGTTCCTCTTCATACTCCTCGCCCAGCATCTTCATGGATTCCTCCAGGGTGTTCATGCCCATCGCCAGCATGGAGCCCATGTTGATAATGCCGCGGATGAAAGGCCAGCCCATCCAGGCGTGCTTCTTAGAAGCAGCAGTGTAGGGAGTGCGCTTTACAACGATTTTGCCATTGGGGCGGCGCACGGAGATGGCGATGGCATCGGGGGCCTTCATCATGACGCCTTCCATCACGGCCTGGCCGCCAATATCCACCCGGGGGCAGGTTTTATTGGTATTGCTCATAATCATTCCTCTTTCTAAGGCAAAGCCTTGCATAATGATTCGATGGGGGAGGGGATATGTCCTGCTGAAAAGGATCATTCCGGGGGATTTGCTCGCAGATAGATACGCATTTTAAAGATCCCATAAAGCCCCAGAAAGGTCCATCCAAAGGCGGAAAGCAAATGGAAAACATCTTCGCTGATCAGAGAGGCGCTTTACCAGACGAAACGGCCTTCGGCCATATGAATCAAAGAGAGAACACCGCTCATCAGCCCGCAAATGGTGAAGATATACCACATACGCCGATCCTCAGGCTGGTCAAAATCATAATAGGCATGGCGCAACATATACAGGCAGGCGACGATGGTGCCGATAAAGATCATAAAGATCCAGCCCCACATCCCTTCAAACAGCGTCAACGCCAAAACCTCGTCGACAAAGGCGTTGCCCGCAAGCAGAATCAGCAGCGTAAAGAAGCCGTATTTAAAGGCATCCCCGCGGATCAGCAGCTGCCGCTCGTCCAACTTTTCCTTTTTCAGCATCCGGCATCCTCCTCTCCAAAGAGCTCATCCAGGCTTTTTTCAAGCACCCGGCAAATGGCTCGGCACAGCTTGATGGTTGGGTTGTACTCTCCCTGCTCAATGGCGTTCATAGTCTGTCGGGAGATGCCCACGGCCTCAGCCAGCGCCTTTTGGGTCAGATCCTTCTGCGCACGGGCCACCTTGATGGGAATGTTCCGTGCCATATCATCACCTCTAGAGGAATTGTACCATGCTGATGGCATAATGTCAATTATATTTGACAGATTGACGCAAAAAAACGGCAGAGCCAAAGCTCTGCCGTAATGATACATTATTCCAGGCCGAAGCGCTTCTTGAAGCGATCCACGCGTCCGCCGGTGTCCACCAGCTTCTGCTTGCCGGTGTAGAAAGGATGACACTTGGAGCAAATATCAACCTTCAGTTCTTTCTTGACGGAGCCAGTCTCAAACGTTTCACCACATACGCAGCGAACGATAGCCGTCCCGTACTTGGGGTGGATGTCCTTTTTCATGCTTGTTTCACCTCTTATCGCATGGATACTGGCTCACAGGGAACCGCAACGTTTATTTTAGCACAAGCTTACAAGGTTTGCAAGCCTTATTTCACAAAGTTTCTACATTTAACGCTGGAGCACAAAGCCGCTCTTTTCCCACAGGGCAATCCAATCCTGCATCTTGCCCAGCAGTTCCTGATTGGTGGTGGTTTTGCTCATCAGATCCATGAGCTGTACCAGAGCATCCTTGGCGCTGGCAGAGGCCAGCATAGCGCGGATGGACTTAAGGCCTTCCTTGCCTTCATCAGAGAGGAGCAGATCCTCTCTGCGGGTGCCGCTCTTTTGCAGGCTGATGGCAGGGTAGACGCCCTTATCAGCCAGCTCCTTATCCAGATACAACTCCATATTGGCAGTACCGCGGAACTCTTCAGCCAGGGCATCATCCCAGCGGGAGTTAGCCTCCTGGCTAAGGGTTGCCAGCACAGTCAGGCTGCCTCCTTCGCGCAGAGCGCGGGCAGCGCCGAAAAGGCGCTTAGCCTTGTAGACTACAGCGGGGTTGAGGCTGCCGGGCACATTGCGGCTGCCAGCGGAGGGGAGGGCGGCATAGGCCTTTGCCAAGCGAGAAAGGCTATCGGCAATGATGACCACATCCTTTTGCCCTTCGCACAGGCGCTGAGCCCGTTCCAGCAGCATCTCTGCCATGCGCACATGGCTTTCAGGGGACTGGTCAAAAGTGGAGGCCACCACTTCGCAGCCTGCCACGCTGTCCTTGAACTCAGTAACCTCCTCGGGGCGCTCATCCAGCAAAAGGATCATCACCTGCGCTTGGGGATTATGCTTGGCGATGGCATTGGCCAGGGCTTTGAGCAGCGTGGTCTTGCCCGCATGAGGCGGGGTAACGATCAAGCCACGTTGGCCAAAGCCAATGGGCGCGATCAGGTCTACCAAGCGCAGAGCCGTATCCTCCGGTTCAGCCTCGCTGCCAAGCAAAATACGGCACGTGGGATAGACGGGCGTCAGCCGATCAAAGGCAGGGCGCTCTTGCATCTCATCGGGGCTTTGACCGTTGATTTGGGTGATGTAGAGCAGCGCAGCGTATTTATCGCTTTCCCGCTGGGGGCGAGTTTTGCCGATCACATAATCCCCGGTACGCAAGCCGAAACGACGGATTTGCGCCATGGAAACGTAAATATCCTTGCAGCCGGGCAAAAAAGTTTCAGACCGCAAAAATCCATAACCATCAGGATGGATCTCCAAAAGGCCCTGGCCGTCGCCACATTCGCCGGCAGCCAGCAGCTCAGGAACGGCTGGATTAGAGGTGCCCAGCTCCGCATTGTAATACCCAGTTTCCCGGCGGGGGCGAGGAGCATAACCGCCGTCCTGTCGGTAGCTATCCTGACGGTAACCGTCCTGCCGATAAGTATCCTGGCGATAAGACTCCGAGCGATAAGGTTCTGAGCGATAAGGAGCAGGCTCCTGGGAGCGATAGGGAGAAGGCCGATTAAAATCGGGCCGGGGCGCAGCCGGGCGATACTCTGTTTCGCGGGCAAAGGGAGACTCGTTGCGGGGCGCGGGCTGCGGGTCATCCTGCGCAGCAGGGCCAAAGCGGGGGGTGTAGTTTGTAGGCCGGGGCGCCGGGGTACGGGGAGGTTCCTGGCGCAGCATCGGCGTGCGAGGCTGCACAGATTTAGCCTGCCAGGCAGGCTTGGTGGGATAAACCGGTGCCTGATAAGCGGGCTTGGTGCTGTATTGAGGCGTGGAAGGGCTGCGCCAGGCCTGACGGAACTGAGGCTCGGCGAGCTTTTCTTCCTGAGCGGGCTTTTCAGGCTCAGTCGGGGTGGGGGCGGCAGTCGCCTGCGCAGCAGCTTCCTGGGTGGCCAGAGCAGCTTCGATCTTTTCAACAATTTGGGCTTTGGATACGCCTGCGCCCAGCTTGATTCCCTTTTCTTTGGCCAGCTTGCGCAGTTCGACAACCGTTGATTCAGACAGATTCATAGGCAGGGTGGACCTCCTCGTAAAATAAGACAAGAGAAAATGATATTGAAAGTTTTTATAGATACATTGTATGCGTTTTTGCAGAGATTATGAGTCAGCGGGCAATGATCAGATCGCGGTTCACAGCCTGCTCCACCCAGTGCTCAAAGTCATCATAAGGGGCCTGGGTAACAGGGGTGAAGCCGGCCTCCTCCAACAGCTTTAAAAGGGTTTGGCGGGAAAGGGTATAGGTGTTGAAGCTGAAGGCTGCCGCGCCGCCGGGCTTAAGGGCTTTTTTCAGCCCTGGCAGGGTCTGGTTGAGAAGCCCGGTAAGGGATAAGGGCTTTTGCCCCTGCTGCGGGGCGTGCTGCACCCCGTAGGGTAGGTCGCATACGATCAGGTGGGCGCTCCTAGCTTTAAGCATTTCACCGGCCCGGCGCGCATCCCCTTGAATGAGGCGCAGGGTCATTTCTTGGCCATTGCCATAATGCTCGGGCGTATCAGCAAAGGTGAACTGTGTCTCTGGCGCGCTTTGCCCCTTTGACAAGGTCAGGCTGGCAGCCTTTTTCTTATGCTTATACTTGTGCAGTTGCAGATAGCGGGAGAAATAGTCGCCGGCTTCTTTCCAATCTTTTTTATCAATTTCGATGCCTGTAGCGTTAAAGCCAGCCCGAAGGGCACAATATAGGGAGGTGCCCTTGCCGCACATGGGATCCAGCACGGTCAGAGGCCCCTTCACGGGAAAAAAGCTCGAGGCGGTCAGGGCGCAATTAAGCATTAGCGCGGTGAAGGCGGCATTGGTTTTTCCTTTATATTTTAGAACCTCCGCCGCATCCGCCGGGAGATACCAGGGATAGGTGGGCTCAAGAGGCAGAAGCTGACCTTTTTCTTTTTGACAGATCAGATAAAAGCTGGACAGGCCGGATAAAGCGCGAAAACCTTCTTCATCCAGCGGGTCGGATATAAAGGTGAGAAAGGATGCGCCACCCAGGGTTTCACTTGAAACGGGCGCATCAATATGAAGGGCCTTCAGCAGGCAGGAAAGCTCTGCTTTGGCAAGCTTTTGAAGCGCATCCATATAACGAATGTTGGCATGAGGCCATAAAAGAAGTGCGTATTGCATAGGATCCCCTTTTGTTCAAAGCTTCTTGTATTATAGCAAAATCACCCAGGGAATTCAACTGTTTTTTGATTGATTGCAGGGAGGGAAGCAGGTGGAGGGCAAACAAAAAACGCCCGTTCCTTTAAGGAACGGACGCGTTTTTTGCAATTAGTACTTGCGCTTGCGGGCAGCTTCGGCCTTCTTCTTACGCTTTACGCTGGGCTTTTCATAATGCTCGCGCTTGCGAACCTCAGCCACGATACCGGCGCGGGCGCACTGGCGCTTGAACCGCTTCAACGCACTTTCCAGGGATTCGTTTTCGCGGATACGTACCTCAGACACTGTTATCCCTCCCCTCGCTCATCTCGCCTTGACATCAGCCGGCTCGACGGACGGATGGCAACCGTGCATATATTATATCGCGTTCCTCCGAGACCGTCAACCATGAAATGTGATTTTAGCGTAATTTTTTTGCAAAAAATGTGTAGCAGGGGATTTACGCCATTTCCCCGGCCATTTGGCGGCCACCCATCACATGCAGATGCAGGTGATGCACGCTCTGGCAAGCGTCGTCGCCGCAGTTGGTGACCACGCGGAAGCCCTTTTCGCCAAGCCCTTCCAGCTCAGCTACCTTGGCGCAGGCGCGCAGGCAGCCAGCCAGCACATCATCGCCTAGGGAAGCGGCTTGCAGCACATTTGCTACGTGAACCTTGGGCACCACCAGCACATGGGTGGGGGTCTGGGGATTAACGTCCCGGAAAGCGTAGGTCAGGTCATCCTCGTATACCTTCTGGGAAGGGATCTCCCCCTTGATGATTTTGCAAAACAAACAATCAGCCATGGTAATCGCTCCTTCCAATCATATCAACGAATGGGGTGAATAGGTTCATCCCAGATTCACAGAATTTCGCCTGTAAGCCCTTCCTGGGTCAGGCCGGTTATCTTTACCTTTAGAATCTGTCCCTGAATGGCATGGGGGGCTGTTACCTGGATATACTCAGGGGTATACCCTTCCCAAAGCCCATTCTTTTCCTCCTCGAAAAGGACAGGCGCCGTCTGACCGATCCACTGCTTGCGATAGGCTTGGGAGGTTTCTTCCCCCAAAGCAATCAGCTCACGGGCCCGCTGCTCCTTAACAGCCTTGGGCAATTGGCCGGGTAGCGCCGCAGCCTTGGTGCCCTCCCGGGGAGAGTAGGGAAACACGTGAATCTTGGCAAAGCCCACAGCTTGGATGGCCTCGCGGGTCTGCTCGTACTCCTGTTGCGTCTCGCCAGGGAAACCGGTGAGGATGTCTGTGGTAAAGGCGGCCATAGGCCAGGCTTCTTTGAGCAGAGCCACCGCCTTCATGTACATGGCCATATTGTAGCGGCGGGCCATACGGGCTAATACCGTATCTGAACCAGATTGCAGCGCCAGGTGGAACTGGGGGCAAAGCTTCTGGCAGGGCTTGACCTTGGCGATAAACTCCGGGGTGATCAGGGTAGGCTCCAAAGAGCCCAGCCGGATGCGGGAAACCTTGGGCAGTGCGTTAAGCGCCACCACCACATCCGCCAGGCGGATGGTATCAGAATGATCCCTGCCATAGCTGGTCAGGTGGATGCCGGTAAGCACCAGTTCTGAAAACCCGGCTTCTGACAGGCGCCGGGCCTCATCCACCACCTCTGACAGGGGGCGGGAGCGGATAGGCCCCCGAACGCTGGGAATGATGCAGTAGGTGCAATGCCGGTCACAGCCCTCCTGAATCTTCAAAACAGCCCGGGTATGCTCCTGCTGACTATGGGTGGAAAGGCTTTCGTAGGGAACTGCCTGAAGGCTGTCCACCGCGCAAAGCTGGATGCCCTCGGCCACGGCCTTTTCAAACAGAGCCACCACGTTATTGCGGTGCTGTGTGCCGATGATCAGGCGGGCGCCGGTCTCCATAAGCTTTTCGCCCAGCCGCTGGGCCAAGCAGCCGGCAATGATTACCTGGCTGCCGGGATGCAGCCGTGTGACCCGGCGCACGGTTTGGAGGGATTTTTTATCCCCCGTGCCAGTGACCGTGCAGGTGTTGACCACGTAGACGTCAGCCTTTTGGTCAAAGGGAACCACCTCATAGCCCGCTGCCTGAAAGGCCTCCAGCATGGCCTGGGTGTCATATTGGTTTACCTTACAGCCTAAGGTGTGAAATGCAATGGTCAGCAAGGCGTGTTATCCCCCAAATCTCCGTATAGGGTGTATAGGGCGCTTAGAGCGCATAGCCCAGCAGTTTCTGTCCGAAGGATTCGCGGCCCTAGGGTGACGGGCTCGCCGGGCAACAGGGAGATCTCCTCTGCTGCGATGCCGCCTTCGGGCCCAATGAGCACGCTGATCTGCGTCAGGTTTGGATGAGCGCGGTGGTAGGTCGTAAGAGAGGCGGAATGTTCATCCTCCCAGGGGATCACCAGAGCGCCGTCAAAGTGAATTTTGCTCAGGGCGATAGGCGCATGGACCACAGGCACTTGAGCCCTGCCGGACTGCTTGGCAGCCTCCCGGGCGATCTTCTGCCAGCGCTCCTGTTTCTTTTCGCCGTCCTTACCCTTGAGCTGCACTACGCAGCGCTTCATGGCCACGGGCACAATGGCGTCAACGCCCAGCTCCGTAGCCTTCTGCACAATCAGATCCATCTTGTCCCCCTTGGGAAGGCCCTGGTAAAGGGTCACCCGCAAATGGGCTTCGGTGGAGGGCAGGGGCTTCACAATGCGGCAGGTCACCTGATTGTTGGCTGTGTCTGCAATCTCAGCCAGATAGAGGTGTTCACCGTCCATCAGGGTGATCTCATCCCCAACGCCCAGGCGCATCACCTTCAGGGCATGGTGAGCGTCGGTAGCCTCCAAACAAGCTGTATGATTGACAATGCCTTTCTCATCGGTGAAAAAACGATTCATATTTGTCTCCAATCGGTTTTCTTTGGAGGAGCGCGAGGAGGCTTTTCTTGTGCACAAGAAAAGTCTCCTCGCATTATTCTATCACTTCCTGGAAATCATCGCAACCCACTCGCCCTGGCGGCGGATCTCCATGATCTGGTAACCGGCAGCGTTCAGGGCGTTGACCACATCCTGCTCCCGCTCCTTGATGATGCCGGAGCAGATGAACAGGCCGCCGGGGGCGATGTGATTGCGCACCGGCTGAGACACCATGCAGATAACGTCGGCAATGATGTTGGCCACGCACAGATCGCAGACCTGATCCACATGATCCAAGAGGTTCCCTTCCATCACCTGAATGGCATCGGACAGGTGGTTGATCTCAACATTTTCCTTAGCCACCTTCACGGCGGTGGGGTCAATATCGATGGCCAGCACATCCTTGGCGCCCAACAGGGCAGCGCCAATGGCCAGAATACCGGAGCCGGTGCCCAGATCAATGACCCGCATACCAGGGGTCATGTAATCGTCCAGAAGGCCCAGGCACATACCGGTGGTTTCATGGGTGCCGGTGCCGAAGGCCATGCCGGGATCAATCTGAATGATCTTGTCACCGGGTTGGGCGTCATACTGCTCCCAGGAGGGCTTTACCACCAGCGAACGGCCGGCTCGAAAAGGCTTGTAGAACTTCTTCCACACCTGGGACCAATCCTCGTCCTTTACCTCGCTGGAGGAAAGCTCCAGGGTCCCCATGCCGTTGAGAGCCTGCATTTCCCCAAGGCGATTTTTAAGGGAAGCGATGCGCTCGGGCAGCTTTTCATCCAGGGGAAACCAGGCCTGCACCAATACATCCTCAGGCATATTGTCGATCATGCTTTGATCGATCAGCTCCCAGTAGCCGTTGGGCTTATCAGGGTCAGGAATATCCGCCCGGTCCTGGATCTGGGTGCCATCCGCCCCCAGGCTCATCATCTGCTGGGATACCAGGTCCGCGCCCTGGGTGGTGGTGTGCACGGTTAATTCAAGCCATTCCATTGCGTAGGGCCTCCTTTGTTAATTGAACAGATCTTTGACCCGGTCCAGGAAGGATTTGCGGCTTTCGTATTCCTTGCCGGTGGAAACTTCATCGAACTGGCGCAGAAGCTCCTTCTGCTTTTCGGTCAGCTTCTTGGGGATATCCACCCGCACTCTCACCACTAAATCGCCCTTGTTGGTGGAGCGCAGATAGGGCACGCCCTGGCCCTTCAGGCGGAACTCATAATCGTTCTGGGTGCCCTCGGGGATATGATACTTCATCTTGCCGCCCAGGGTGGGCACATCTACATCAGCGCCCAGGGCCGCCTGCGTAAAGGAGATGGGCAGTTCCAGAAACAGATCATAACCTTCCCGTCGGAAAAGTTTATGGGGTTTTACGGAGATGGTGATATAAAGATCTCCGCTGGGGCCGCCCCTAAGGCCCGGCTCGCCCTGGCCGTTCATCACGATGGTCTGGCCATTGTCGATGCCGGCAGGCACCTTCACCGTAGCAGTGCGGCGGCGGCGTACCCGCCCCGTACCCTGGCAGGAGGTGCACTTATCCACGATCTGCTGGCCGGAGCCGCCGCAGGTGGGGCAGGTGCGCACGGTGACCATAAAGCCGCCCCCGGCGCGAACCTGACCGGAGCCGTGGCAGGTGGGGCAGGTCTGGGGCTGGGTGCCGGGCTTGGCGCCGGAGCCCTTGCAGGTATCGCAGTTTTCATTGCGGTAGAAGTCAAAGGATTTTTCGCAGCCGTTAACGGCTTCCTCAAAGGCAATGCGCAGGTCATACCGCAGGTCGTTGCCCTGCTGTGGCCCGTTCCTCCGGGCGGAAGCGCCGCCCATCCCGCCGCCGAAAATGGTGTCGAAGATGGAGCCGAAACCGCCGAAATCCGAAAAGTCCTGATAGCCGCCGCCAAAGGGATTGCCGCCCATGGGGCCGTCGAAGCCGAACTGGTCATACTTGGCCCGCTTTTCAGGGTCAGAGAGCACCTCGTTGGCCTCGTTCAATTCCTTGAAGCGGTCCTCGGCCGTCTTATCGTTAGGGTGCAGGTCAGGATGACATTCCTTGGCGTGCTTGCGGTAAGCCCGCTTGATTTCATCCTGGGTGGCCTTTTTGTCCACCCCCAGCACCTCGTAATAGTCGCGTTTTGCCATGTGTACCACCTTTTTTCAGGAACTCAAAACCTCGCATTGCCCACGGCAGAAAATTCCGCCGTGGGCAATCGCTGTGGTCATATTTTGAGGGGAAGGAAATTACTTCACTTCGCCTTCGGTGTTCACGGTGCCGTCGTCATTCACGGGGGGCTGCTGACCCATATCGGCACCGGCCTGCTGCTGGTAGATCTTGCCGAACACGGCGTATACCTTCTGGGTGAAGGCGTCCATGCCGTTCTTGATCTCCTCGGCGTTGTTGCCCTCGCGCACCTTCTTGAAGGCGTCGATCTCGGTCTGGATGGTGGTCTTGTCCTCGTCGGACAGCTTGTCGCCGTTCTCGCGCAGCTGCTTCTCCATTTCGTAGATCAGGGATTGTGCGTGGTTGAGGGTCTCCACCTCTTCCTTGCGCTTCTTGTCCTGCTCGGCGAACTGCTCGGCTTCCTTCA
>JAFUPO010000038.1 GCA_017481185.1 Clostridia bacterium
AGAATTGATTTCGCCCAGCTGGCGGCGGTTTTCCAGGGAGGTGCGGTGCATATGCCGGTTGTATTTGCGGATGCACAGGATCATCAAAGGCAGCATGAGGAAGATCAGCACCGTCAGCCACACATTCATGCCGCTTAAAATCATAAAGGAAACGCCGATCTTCAAAAGGGCGATGAAAAACTCCTCCGGGCAGTGGTGGGCAAACTCCGTAACATCAAACAGGTCGCTGGTCATACGGGCCATGAGCTGGCCCACCTTGGCATGGCTGTAATAGCCAAAGGAGAGCTTTTGCAGATGGCTAAACAGATCCCGGCGCATATCCGTTTCGATCTGGGTACCCATCACATGGCCCTGATTGATCATAAAATAGCTGGCCAGGGCGTCCACCAGGCGCAGCAGCAGATACAGCCCGCCCAGCCGCAAAACGAAGGCCACCGTCAGGGCAGCTGGATCGTTAATGGCCTGGTTGGTAATGGCGCGCACTAAAAGGGGCAGAACCAGCTCGCACAGGGTAGTTAGCGCAGCGCAGAAAAGATCCAGGATCAAAATTCCCTTATACTTGGCAAAGTAGGGGGCGAAGCGCTTGATCAGCGTTCGGGTTTTCATCATGGGCAAGGCACCTCATTTGTATTAGGAGGGATGGGTCAGGGTCGTGTGGCGGGCCAGGTCAGCCAATTCCTGGGCAGTCATGGGATGCGCTGTCAGGGCGTAGAGGCCTTCCGCTCCCTGGGCATGAAGGCGCAGCCCCTGGGGGCTGTTCATCAAAAGGCCATTCTGGCCGCCCAGGGCGATTTGGGAGAGATTATCCAGCACATACGCATCCCGGCCCAATAGTTCAAAGGCCCGGGCGGGGTAGATGCTTTGCAGGGTGATCTGCTGGCCCATGGGGGTCAGGTAGGTCATCTCCAAAAGCCGGGCGAAGCCCCCTTCAAAGGCCAGGTCATAGGCCCGGCCGGTTACAAAGGCCAGGCCGGCGCTGTCCTGAAAGGTCAGCGCTGGGGCTGGGAACTGGCCCAGCAGCTCCACCATGTCGGCGGCGGACTGGGTTTGATAGGCAGGCTGAGCGGGCAGGGGGGCCTGGGTGCTCTCAGGCTGGGCGGCGGATTCCAAAACCTCTGCCGAGGGCTGGCCCATGATCACCGCCACATAAAAAACCACAGCCAGCATCAAGGCCAATAGGGCGGTGAAGAGGCCGCCCAATATTTTTTTCAATCGAGGAAAACGGGGCGCTGTGCGCTTCTGGCGCTCCTTGCGCCTTGTTTGTTGTCTTTTTTGACGGCTCAATACGAGGCCTCCTTAATCGTATAGCAAGGCATCCAGGCAGGCGGTGCTGCCCAGCGCCTTTTCATAGCCCAGGCGGAAGGCGCGGATCAGCTCTTCCCGCTGGGCAGGGGTGAGCAGGGGCTCCTGCTCCATGGCGCGAATCATGCGGGCTGCGGGTACGGAAAGGTTCTTTTCCGCCCGGCCCAGAGGGATGCCGAACATGGAAACCATGTAGCGGCTGGACCCCTTTAAAAAGATTTCCACATACTGGGCGCAAAGCTCTTGCAGGTACGCCTGGTAAAAGGATGCCCCATCGGGGCTTAGGGCCATGCATTTTTGCAGCTGGGGGCTTGCAAAAAGCTCCTCATAATAGGATTGGCGCTCAGCCTCCGAGTGAGCCTCGGGAGCCTCAAAGGGGTGGAGCAGATAGCACTTGATGACGGAAAAATCAATCCGGCGGCTGTTTCGTTCATGGTGTCTGCCGTGAAATAGGAGGGCGCGGTTTAGGGCAAGGGAATCAGGATACTGGGCCAGGGCCTGGGTTAAAAGCTGGTAGCGCTTTTGCGGATCCTGGGTTTTGCGGGCCAGGTCAGCCAATTTTACCGCCTGGGGTTCCTCTGCCGGGCAGCCCCTACGCTCCTTCAAAATGACCGCCCGGCCATTCATCACAGCCTCTAAATCCCCCTGGCAATGGGGGCAGAAAACCTGGGGCTGGGCCTGGGGCTCCAGGGTCAGGGCGCCGCCGCAAAGGGGGCAAACAGCCTGCTGCATAGGAGCGCTCCTTTCGCGGATACGTTTGGGATAGTATATCACAATCAGCGAAAAATGTACAAGGCAAGAGCGGGGGAGTCGTTTAAGAATCCCCCGCTCTCATAAAAGGGTTTGCCTTTATTTCAGTGCCAGGCGGGCCATACGCAATTTGCGCTCCATATCCTTTACGAACTGGCTGGGGGAAATTTCGCCCAGCAGAAATTTCTGCTCCAGATCCGTAAAGCCGGTGGCATCGTCATAGGAGGCGTTCAGGATGCTGATCTCCCTTCGGAGATACAAATGGGGCAGGATACGCTCCTGGCACAGGGCCAGGCTTTGGGGGCTGAGGATGTAGCGATAGGCCTCGGGGCGATTGAGGCGGTCCTCCAGGGGAGCGATCTGGCTGGATAGATCCAAGGCCCCCTCCGCCTGGCGGGCCTTTAAGCGAACCAGCTGCGCCTGCCAAAAGGTCAGGGATTCTTCATAGCGGGGATCCTCCAGGGGTTGAGCGGCGTTCGGGCTGAGCAGTGCCTGCGCGGCAGGCTCCATGGCTGCCAGGTAGCAGTTCAGCAATTGGGCTGCGGCCAGGGGCTGGGTGGTTTTTGCCGGGATGACCAAAAGGCGCAGCTCCGTGCCAATGGGGGCGGGGGCGCTTCCTTCCAGGGCCAGAGGCCAGGGAACCAGATCCGGCTGGGATATGGCGTCGGTCAGGCTATAATCTGCAAAAAGGCTGGCCTTTTCCTGGAGCGCTTCCATCAAAGCGGCGTTTTCCCAATCGGAAATTTCGATGTTGGACAGATCCATGTCCTTCAAGCCCTTTGTGAGGCGCCGAAACAGGGCGGTGTCAAAGGTCAATTCTTTTCCCGCCAGGGTGTAAGCGTCCTCATAGGCGTTGAGCATGGCATAAAACACAGAGGAGCGCAAGCCCCAGGGATCCATGGGCAGGTAGGGCTCCTCCGCCCATTGGCGGTTCCAGCGAGTGAGAAAGGCAAACAGCTCCTCATAGGTGCGGGGCAGATCGTTTTCGGTCAGCCCCATGGCCTTAAGCACCTGGGCATCATAGGCCAGGCAGCTGCCGTTTATCTCCAGGGGCAAGGCGTAGATCTTTCCATCCCGCATGACCTGTGCCTGCACCTGGGGCGAGCAGCTTTCCACAAAAGCCCGCACCCCGGGATGCTGGCTCAGGTCAGCTGCCAGCTCCTGATCGACCAGGGCGTTAAGGGTGCTAACATGATCCACAAGGAGGGCGTCGATTGTGGGCAGGCCGGAGGCAAGGGCCATCTTGATCTCCGAAAGGGTCCACCAGGGGCTGATGCTCTCCAGGGGCGTTTGAGGATTCTCGCGGGTAAAGCGTTGAGCGCCCTTATCGTAGGCCAGGCCGTAGACCTTTAGGGGTTCAGCGACCGCCTGGGCGGAATCCACCTGCCGCCAATAGGGGCCGCCTTCGTCAAAGTTGTAATAAAGGCCCTGACAGATAAAGCCCTGGGCATTGGCATAATAAGAGGATTCAAAGGGGGCGCAGGCAGCCTCCCGGGCAGGGCCATGCCCCTGGAGAGCCATGATCTTTCCTTCCTGAAGGTAATAAATCGTATCGGTA
>JAFUPO010000004.1 GCA_017481185.1 Clostridia bacterium
ACCCGGGCGGCAGCCCGGGGCGGCTACCGGGCAGTATGCTCCATGCCGAATCTGAACCCTACGCCGGATACGCTGGAGAACCTCAAGGTTCAGCTGGACATTATCCGCCGCGATGCCCAAGTGCGGGTGGTTCCTTACGGCACCATCACCAAGGGCCGCACGGGCGGCGGCGTGCTGGCGGATATGGAGGCCCTGGCTCCCTTTGTGTGCGGCTTCTCTGACGACGGTACCGGTGTGCAGGATGAAGCCCTGATGGAGGCGGCCATGATGGAAGCTAAGCGCCTGGGCAAGATGATCGTGGCTCACTGTGAAGATATGAGCCTCATCCCCAAAGGCGGCGCCATCCATGAGGGCAGCTTTGCCCGGGAGCATGGCATCCCCGGCATCCCCAGCGCTAGCGAATATGAACCCATCCGAAGGGATCTTGAACTTGTGCGCAAGACCGGTTGCAGCTACCATGTGTGCCATGTGAGCTGCAAGGAAAGCGTTGAGCTTATCCGTCAGGCCAAAAAGGAAGGGCTGGATGTGACTTGTGAAACGGGCCCCCACTACCTGCTTTTGTGCCAAGACGATCTGAAGGATGAGGGCTGCTACAAAATGAATCCCCCCCTGCGGGACAAAGAGGATAAGGCAGCTTTGATCGCGGGCCTGCTGGACGGCACCATCGATATGATCGCTACCGACCATGCGCCTCATGCTGCCAACGAAAAGGATAAAGGCCTCCGGGGCAGCGTGATGGGCATCGTGGGTTTGGAAACGGCCTTCCCGCTGCTGTACACCCACCTGGTCAAAGCGGGGATTATGTCCCTCGAGATGCTGGTGGATAAGATGGCCTTAGCCCCTGCCCGCCGCTTCAAAATGGAAGCGGGCGCTGAAAAAAGCTTTACCGTGTGGGATCTGGAGCATTGCGAGGCCATTGACGCCGAGAAGTTTTTTACCAAGGGCCGCAGTATGCCATTTGGCGGCTGGCCTGTTTACGGCAAATGCCTGATGACGGTGGTGGACGGCAAGATCGTCTACCGGGAAGGAGTCAACAAATGATCTTTACTGTGAAGGAGCACACCCAGCTGACCCCCTGGGTCTGGAAGATGGTGCTCGCCGACGACGCCAGCGGCAACACCCGCCCTGGTCAGTTCGTGCAGATTGATGTGCCGGGCTTTTACCTGCGCCGGCCCATCTCCGTCTGCGACGGGACGAAGGATTCCCTGACCCTGGTGTACAAGGTGGTAGGCCTGGGCACCGAGGCCATGAGCCAGATGCCTATCGGCCAGCAGCTGGATTTGCTCACCGGCCTGGGCAACGGGTTTGACCCTGAAAAATGCGGCGATCACCCCCTGCTGGTGGGCGGCGGCGTAGGCGCGCCTCCGCTGTACGGCCTGTGCCGCACGTTGGTTGAGATGGGCAAAAAGCCCCGTGTGATTCTGGGCTTCAACACCGCCGAAGAAGTTTTCCTGAAGGAAGATTTTGAGAAGCTGGGCGTAAGGGTGGACATCACCACTGTAGATGGCACCATGGGCGTGAAGGGCTTTGTTACCGCCTGTATGGACGTGCCTCACGATTATCTTTACGCCTGCGGCCCGGAGCCCATGCTTAAGGCGGCGGCCTTCCATAGCGACGTACCCGGCCAATTGAGCTTTGAGGAGCGCATGGCCTGCGGCTTTGGCGCTTGCATGGGCTCCTCCTGCAAGACCAAGTACGGCAATAAGCGCATCTGCAAAGATGGCCCCGTAATGGTGAAAGAGGAGGTGATCTGGTGAATACCAAGGTGAATCTTTCCGGCCTGGTACTGGATAACCCCATTATTCCTGCCTCCGGCACCTTTGGATTTGGCCAGGAATTCGCCCAGTTCTATGATATTACCTGCCTGGGGTCCTTCTCCTTCAAGGGAACCACCCTGGAGCCTCGCTTCGGCAATCCTACTCCCCGCATCGCTGAGTGTGAACGCGGTATGCTCAACTCTGTGGGCCTGCAAAACCCTGGCGTGCATCACGTGATCGCCCATGAGCTGCCCGAGCTGGCAAAGATCTTCCACAAGCCGGTGGTGGCCAATATCTCCGGCTTCTCCATTGAGGAGTATGTGGAGTGCTGTCGCCTCTTGGACAAGGAAACTCAGGTGGGCATCCTGGAGGTGAACATCTCCTGCCCCAACGTGCACAACGGCGGCATGGCCTTTGGCACCAGCGCCCAGGCTGCGGCAGAGGTGACCCGGGCTGTGAAGGCGGTCACCACCAAGCCTGTTTACATGAAGCTCAGCCCCAACGTAACGGACATCGTGTCCATCGCCAAGGCCTGCGAAGAGGCAGGGGCCGATGGCCTGAGCCTCATCAATACCCTCCTGGGTATGCGCATTGATCTCAAGACCCGCAAGCCTATCCTGGCAAACAAGATGGGCGGCTTCTCCGGCCCGGCCATCTTCCCG
>JAFUPO010000039.1 GCA_017481185.1 Clostridia bacterium
TAATGGAGCAGAAAGGCGCTGGTAAGGGCGTGATGCCGAGTTTCACCATAGCTCAGGCGGCTCAAAAAACGGATCAGCAGCCAGAAAAGCTCCGGACAGGGCTGCTCCGGCTGAGCGGCAGCCTCGCAGAGGTTCATTAGATAGACCCCATAGCTGAGGCGATCAAAGTCCAGCCGCAGGGGATAAAAGCTGTCATGAATGGTGCAGCTGGTCAGCGTGGCCCGATCCCGCTGAGTAAAAAGGAGATACTCGCCGGTGCAGAACATCTCGCTGGCGCTGAGCAATGGGGAGCGGGGGCGGCGGCAGCCCCGGGCCAGCACATCCATGCGGCCATGATCGGGGGTCAAAAGGGTCAGCATCCGATCATTATCCCGATAATTGGCATGGCGCAGCACAATGCCGTTGACAGCCAGGCTGGGCAAGGGGCTCACCTCCTAAAACAGATTCGGGGGAACCTGTAAGGTTCCCCCGTTGGATAACGATCAATTGCGATCCGTGCTCAAGAAGAAGATAGCCATGGTGCCGGGGCCGGAGTGAGAGCCGATAACCGGGCCTACAAAGCCGGTCATAACGTCTTTAACGCCCACGTTCGCCTTCACATAGTCGGCCAGCCACTGGGCCTCCTCTTCGCAATCGCCATGGGTGATGAATACCACGTTATTGGCAGGATCCACCATTTTTTCCTTGACTTTGTCGCCCAGTACCCGCAGGCTGCGCTTGCGGCCGGTGACCTTTTCTTTGGGAATTAGTTTGCCCTCAGGGCTTACGTGCATGATGGGCTTGATCTTTACAATGCCGCCGATGTAAGCGGAAACGGCGGATACGCGGCCGCCACGGCGGAGAAATTGCAGATCGTCTACCGTGAACCACTGAGCGATATGCTGAAGGTTATCCTGAATCCACTGAGCGGTTTCCTCGAGGGAAACGCCGCCATCCCGTTTCTGCAGGGCATAGTGAACCAACAGCCCCTGGCCCAAGGAGGCGCTTAGGGAGTCGATCACGATGAGCTTGCGGTCAGGGTATTTGGGGGCCACTTCTTCACTGGCCTGCACAGCAGCTTGATAGGTGCCGCTCAGGGCGCCGGAGAAGGCGATGCACAGAATATCCTGCCCCTTATCCAGAATGGCAGTGAAAGCTTTTTTCCAGGTTTCCATGTTTACCTGGGAGGTTTTGGCCACTTTGCCGCCTCGCAGCTCCTTGTAAAAGGCTCGGGTGAAGGCATCCGTGCCGTCAGGGGTATAGGAGACACCCTCGATCTCATAGGTCAAGGGAAGAATGGTCAAATCCTTCTGCTTTTGAACATAGGAGAGGGGAAAATCAGTGCAGGAATCCGTGAGAATATGAAAAGACATACGTCCTCCTCCTTCGATAAAGCCTTAAAAGGCTTCTAATATCATAACAAAATGGAGAGGATTGGTCAAGGCAGGATTGGCAAAAAACAGAGCCTACGCCTCAAAAAGCCAGCGCACAGAGGGCTCTGCCTCCATTAGCTCTAGGGTAAAGGTGGCCTGAGGGTAAAGCGCCTCCGCTTGCTTGAGCAGCTCCTTCATGGGCAGGTGGCCCTCAAAAAGGGCGCTGTGAGTATCCCAGCTGCCATCGTTGTTGTGAAGGTGAAAATGGTCAATGAAGGGGGCGCAGTCAGCCAGCCAATTTTCGGCTGGAACCTTGGAGTAGGCGTTCACATGGCCCACATCCAGGCACATTTTCAGCCGGGGGTCGTTAACGCCCTGAATGATCGCAAGAAGCATCTGGGGCTCCGGTTCCAGAACGTTTTCCAGCACGATAGGCAGGCCGGGATCCTCCTTTAAAAAATCCTGCCAGAAAAGGATGGATTGCTCCTGATACCACACGGGATAATAGAGCCAGGGGTTGAATCCGCCATGGATAACGACCTTCTCGGCGCCATAGGCTTTGGCCAGGGAAATGGCCTGACGATAGCGGTAGGCAGCCAGCTGCCGGGCTTTGGGATCAATGGCACAGGGAAAAAGCTCGTTGAAGGGGCCGTGAAACACCCGGCGGGGGATGCTGCGGAGCTTTGGGGCTAAGGCGGCGTCTGTTTCGTCAAACTTCTCGTCCATATTCCAGGCGGTGCAGTATTCTGCAATCTCCAGACCCAAGCCATAGGTCTTGGCCGTGGCCTCGGCCTGGGGATCGATGGTGGAAATGAAAAGCTTTTCCCGTTTCATGGGCACGCCTCCTACTTGATTTAAAAAAGAAGGCTGCCAATTTGACAGCCTTCTTTTGAAAAGCGAAACTTACTTGATCTCGACGGTAGCGCCAACCTCGGCGAACTTGGCCTTGATCTTCTCGGCTTCTTCCTTGGAAACAGCTTCCTTCAGGGTCTTGGGAGCGGCTTCCACGATTTCCTTGGCTTCCTTCAGGCCCAGGCCGGACACGACTTCGCGCACAACCTTGATAACCTTGATCTTTTCGGAGCCGGCATCCTTCAGCACGACGTCGAACTCGGTCTTCTCTTCCTCAGCAGCGGCAGCAGCCACGGGGCCACCAACAACAGCCACAGGGGCAGCGGCGGAAACGCCGAACTTTTCTTCCATAGCCTTAACCAGATCAGCCAGCTCGAGAATAGTCATAGACTCGACTGCAGCAATGATTTCCTCATGAGTCATGGTAGTCAAACCTCCATTATTTGTGAATTTCAATTGGTTGGGATCAGGCGGCGATTACTCTTCGCCAGCCTGCTTTTTGCGGAACGCTTCGATCACGCGGACGAAGTTGCCGATAGCGGCGGTCATGCTGCCAAGGACCTTGGCCAGCAAAACTTCGCGGCTGGGCAGCTTGGCCAGGCTTTCGATGGTCTTGAGGTCGATGGCCTTGCCATCCAGCAAACCAGCGCGCAGTTCCAGAGACTTCAGCTTTTCCTTCTCGATGAAATCGGAGAGGATCTTGGCGGGAGACACGGCGTCTTCCATGCCGAACACGAAGGCGTTGGGGCCTTCCAGCACATCATCCAGGCCTTCGATGTTCTTCTCGGCCAGGGCGCGGCGCACCAGAGTGTTCTTCAGAACGCAGTATTCAACCTTGGCGGCGCGGCACTGGGCGCGCAGCTTGGTGACCTGCTCCACAGTGAGGCCGGAGTACTTCACGATCACCATGGACTTGCAATTCTCAAGCTTCTCAGCGATGTCAGCAACGACTTGCTTTTTAATTTCCAGATTCTTGCTCATTTTCTTTACACCTCCTTTAGGGTCGGAATAAAAGAAAACCCTTGCGCAGGCGCAAGGGAGAGCAAGATCAAAATGATATACGCTTCCATGCACCTCGGCGGGCGAAACATTTGCTTCATTAGACCGCGCTCAAAGCGCAGCACCCGCTGTCTTCGGCCAAGGTTTCTTTCAAAACCTACGGTAGTATAGCACACCCTGAGAGATTCGTCAAGCCTTAATTTGACAGGGTATTTTATTTTCTCCGGGTCAAAATAGCTTTGACTTCACAAGGGGAGGTGAACAAAGCGATGATGAACCAAAACAGCGGCAATTCCCGTTCCTCAAGCGTCAGCGTTCCCGAAGCCCGTGCGGCGCTGGACAACATGAAGTTTGAAATCGCCCGGGAGCTGGGCATCAACTTCAAGCAGGGCTACAACGGCGACCTGTCCTCCAAAGAAAACGGCTATGTGGGCGGCTACATGGTCAAGCGCCTCATTGAGCAGGCGGAAAAGCAGATGGCGGGTCAGCAGTAACCCCTCAAATTTTTGAAACGGAGTGAATCAATGATGTATGGCAATAACAACAATTCCGGCAGCAATAACAACTCTAACCGCTTGAGCGGTCCTGAGGCCCGGGGCGCCCTGAACAACATGAAGTATGAAATCGCCAATGAGCTGGGCATCAATTTGAAGCAGGGCTACAATGGCGACCTGCCCTCCCGCCAGGCTGGCTACATCGGCGGCTACATGGTGAAGCGCATGATTGAGCAGCAGGAAAAGCAGATGGCCGGCAAGTAATTTCTGTCTCTCTCCCTCCGAGTTTTTCGGGGAAAATCTCACCTCCCTCGTCAGAGGGAGCCTTTTTTCGATTTTTCCCCAAAGAACGCACAAAAGCTTTTAACTGGTTTTCTTTGGGAAGAGCGCGAGAAACCCTTTCTGTTGCAAAAGAAAGGGTTTCTCGCATTTTAATCATCATAAAGCACTCGCGTCAGCTCCAGGCCGTTGGGGGGCGCGGTGGGGCCCAGGCAAAGGCGGTTTTGGGTCTGGAGGGCCTCGGTAAGACATTCGGGGGGCAGGCGGCGCTGACCGATTTCAATGAGCGTGCCTGCAATGATGCGTACCATATTATAAAGGAACGCATTGCCCCAAACTTTGAGCGTTACCAGTTCCTCCTGGCGGGTCACATGGATTTCGTGAATGGTGCGCACGGTGGTTTTGGCGCTGCCGCCTACAGCGCAGAAGGCGGCAAAATCATGGGTGCCCACCAGGCGCTGGGCAGCCTCGTTCATCAAATCGGCGTCCAGGGGAAGGGGCACATGGGTGCGGGTGTTGCGGTACAGGGCGCTGGCGTGATGGGCGTTATGGATGCGGTAGGTGTACCACTTGCCCTGGGTGTGAAAGCGAGCAGAGAAATCATCGTCCACCTGCACACCCTCCAAGCAGCGGATATCCCCGGGCAGCAGGGTGTTGAGCACATAGGGGTATTTTTCTGGCGGGATGCCGCTTTCGGTGTCGAAGTGGCAGGCCTGTCCCAAGGCGTGAACCCCCGCATCGGTGCGGCTGGCGCCGGTGATCTTCACCGGTGCGCCGGTAGCCCGAGTGAGACATTCCTCCACCACCTGCTGCACAGCCAGGCCGTTTTTCTGCCGCTGCCAGCCGGCGTAGGCTGTGCCGTCATAGGAAAGGGTCAGGCGGATACGCTTCATAAAACGGTCCTTTCAACGACGATAAGGCTGATAAAAGCTGCCATCGCCAGGGAAGCCGTCAGATCCCGCTGGGTAAATTTCAAAATCCGCAGGCGGGTGCGCTGGTCGCCGCCGTGATAGCAGCGGGCTTCCATGGCCATGGCCAGATCGCTGGCCCGGCGAAAGGCGCTGACGAACAGGGGCACCAGCAGGGGTACCATCGCCTTGGCCCGCTGGATGAGATTGCCGTTTTCAAAATCTGCGCCCCGGGCAGTTTGGGCTTTCATAATTTTGTCGGTTTCCTCCAGCAGGGTGGGGATGAACCGAAGGGCGATGGTCATCATCATGGCTAGCTCGTGGGCCGGGAAATGGATGACCCGCAGGGGCTTTAAGAGCAGCTCAATGCCGTCGGCCAAAGAGACGGGGGAGGTGGTGAGGGTCAGCAGGCTGGTGCCCATAACGAGAAAAACAAGCCGCAAAGAGAAATGAACTGCCAAATTGAGCCCCTCTTGGGTAATGGTAATAAAGCCCAGCTTGACCAGCACCGTTTCACCGGCAGAGAAGAATAGATTCAAAAGAAAGGTAAGGATGAGAATAAATCTCAGGGGCTTAAGTCCCTTTAGGAGCATCTTCCAGGGCACTTTGGAAAAGTGAGCGGCCATGAAAATGAAGCCCAGTGCCACGGCGTAGCCCGCCAGGGTCTTGATCAGAAAAATGGCGATAATAAAGGCGATCACCAGGATCAGCTTGGTTCGGGGGTCTAGCCGATGCACGGCGCTGTCAACAGGATAGTACTGGCCTAAGGTGATGTTTTTCAGCATACGCCCGCCTCCTTCCACAGGGCCAGCAGGTGCTCTTTCACCTGGGAGAGCAGGTAAAGGTCATCGGGCATTTGGATGCCCTGCTGCCGCAGAAGCTGGCAGAGCTTGGCAGCCTGGGGCACGCCCAGGCCGATGGATTCCATCATGTCGATCTGCTTAAAGATCTCCCGAGGAGCGCCGTCAGCCACCAGCGCGCCATGATCCATCACAATCAAGCGGGTGGCCAGGCGAGCAATATCGTCCATGGAGTGGGAAACCATGATCACCGTCACATCTCCCTGGGCGTGAAGGGCCTGAACCATCTGGAGGATGCTGTCGCGGCCCATAGGATCCAGGCCCGCGGTGGGCTCGTCCAACACCAGATATTGGGGCTCCATGGCCAGGATGCCCGCAATGGCCACTCGGCGCATCTGACCGCCGGAAAGCTCAAAGGGGGAGCGGGGGCCGATTTCCTCGGGGTTCAGCCCCACCAGGGTCAGGGCCTTGCGAACCCGGCGGCTGATTTCCTCATCGGAAAGGCCCAGGTTCTTGGGGCCGAAGGCCACGTCCTTTTCAACGGTCTCCTCAAAGAGCTGATGCTCGGGATACTGAAACACCAGCCCCACCTTCTGGCGAATGGCTTTGCGGCTGGCCTTGTCGGCAGTGTCCAGCCCATCCACCAACACCTTGCCCTGGGAGGGGGCCAGCAGGCCGTTCAAGTGCTGCACCAGGGTGGATTTGCCGGAGCCGGTGTGCCCTACCACGCCGATGAATTCACCGTTGTTCAACGTGCAGTTCACATCGTGAATAGCGGTGGCCTGGAAGGGGCTGCCGGGAGAATAGGTGTGGGTTAAGCCTTGGATTTGGATGGGCATAGCTTCCGGGTCACCTCCTTTGCCATCTCTTCCACCGTGAGGATGCCTTCGGGCAGGTTCATGCCTGCGGCGTTGAGCTGCTGGCACAATTCAGCCATGGGGGGCACATCCAGGTGCAGCTTTTTCAGCTCCGCCACGTTGCGGAACACCTCGCGGGGCGTGCCCTGGGTGACGATTTTACCCTCTGACATCACGATCACCCGGTCGCACAGGGCGGCTTCCTCCATAAAATGGGTGATCCACAAAACGGTGATGCCCTTTTCTTTATTCAGCTTCATCACCGTGTCCAGCACTTCTTTGCGGCCAGTGGGATCCAGCATGGCGGTGGCCTCGTCGGCAATGAGCACATCCGGCTCCATGGCCAAAACGCCTGCGATGGCAATGCGCTGCTTCTGCCCGCCGGAGAGCAAATGAGGGGCGGAGTCGGCAAAGGCTGACATACGCACGGCCTTTAAGGCCGCGTCGATGCGGGGAATCATCTCCTCGGTAGGCACACCCAGGTTTTCCAGGCCAAAGGCCACATCCTCCCGCACCACGGTGGCAACGATCTGGTTATCCGGGTTTTGAAAAACCATGCCTGCGTGCTGGCGAATGTTCCA
>JAFUPO010000040.1 GCA_017481185.1 Clostridia bacterium
GGTGTTTCTGTGAAGCCTAAGTTATACATTGCCTGCGGCATCTCAGGGGCCATTCAGCATCTGGCAGGTATGCAAAATTCCGGCTGCATTGTGGCGATCAACAAAAATGAAAACGCCCCCATTTTTGAGGCAGCTGATTATGGTATCCATGGTGATCTTTTTAAAGTCATTCCCAAGCTACTGGAAGCGTTGGAGGCATAAAATGCTTTATTCCAAAACCATCGGGATGCTGCTTGAAACGGCAAAGGAAACCTGGCCGGATCGGCTTGCCGCCAGCTATTGTGATGAAACGCTGACTTATCAAGACCTGTATAATGCTTCCTCGCAGATGGCAAAGCTACTTCTTGGGCAAGGTATTCGTCATGGCGATCATGTGGGTTTTCTCTGCGCTGAACGCCCCAGCACCCTTGTGGGGCTTTACGCCTGCGCAAGGATAGGCGCTGTTTGCGTTCTTCTCAATTCAGCAGCCACCACCTATGAGCTGAGCGCTCAGTTAGAGAGTACGGATACTGATTTCCTCCTGCATGGTTTGGGGTATGGCGATCTTGACTTTATTCAAAAGGCCGCTGAGCTTTGTGCTCGGCGGCCTCAGCTCAAAGCCCTGTGCATAGGAGAAACACTTGCAGATGTTGCGCCGCTTTTGAAGCGCGGCAGTGCGATCATGGACTCTGAACTTACGCTAGCTGAAAAGGCCGTGTTTCCCCAGGATACCATGGCGATCCTATTTACCTCGGGCACCACAGGTGCTTGCGTTCCTGTAATGAGCAGTCACTTTTCACGCTACAACAGCGCGCTGATCCAGGCCAAAGATCTGGGAGCCTCTGATGACGATCGTTTTTTGTGCGCCCTCCCCTATTTTCATTGTTTTTCGCTTTCAGCGAACATCTTTGCGGCAGCCGCCGTAGGCGCCTGCCTCTATTTTCCTACAAGCCGTCACTCTGCTGACTTGCTTCACTGCTTGTCTGCTAATCATTGTTCCATTCTTCACGGCGTGCCCACCTTATTTCTTGCAATGATGCTGAGGCCCGATTTTAAAACCTTTGATCTCTCTTCTCTTCGCATTGGCCTTATCGGCGGTTCAGCCTGCCTACCTGATCAGCTTGCTCGAATTCGTACGTCTTTTCAATACGAGCTACTTCCCTCTCTGGGCATGACCGAAGCCACCGCCGGGATCACCGTCGCCTCCACCACGGATTCAGAAAATGTAAAGCTTTTTACTGTTGGCCACTTTATGGAGCACACGGAAGGCGTGGTCAAGAGCCCACAAACCGGGCAGGTTTTACCCATTGGTCAAACAGGCGAGATCTGTGTGCGTGGCTACTGCGTTATGCAGGGGTATTACAGGCAGCCACACAAAACTCAAAAGGTTATAGATGCAGAGGGATTTTTACACACCGGGGATCTGGGGTATTTAGACGATTCAGGCAATCTACATTATGTAGGTCGCCTAAAAGAGATCATCATCCGCAGTGGTGAAAATATTTTTCCCGGAGAAATCGAAGCCTGCCTACAACGTGATCCGCGCATCCGGGAGGCCCAGGTCATCGGCTTGCCTGATCCTGTGACCGGGGAAGCCGTTTGCGCCTGTGTTGTATCTGATGATTTGCTTGAAGCCCATGATGTGCAAAACATCGTAGCCAAGAGGTTATCGGCCTATAAAGTGCCCCGCTATGTGCTTTTCTTCTCCTGTTTACCAAGGGGATCCTCCGGTAAGGTTCATCTCTCCCTTTTGCGAGAATTGGCGCTAAAAGAGCTTAATTTGCATTAAAAAAGTGGCATCTGCCACTTTTTTTATTTCACTTTCTCAATATAATCCCATAATGCCTGAAAGCTTCCATGAGGATATGCTGCCAAATCCGCATTATCTTTATTGATCAGGCAATCTGTCAGCAAAAAGACAGGTATCCCGATGGCTAAAGCGGCGGTATCCTCCACCGCGTCGTTGCCTACCATTAAACATTCCTCCGGCTTTAAGCCGGTTCTTTCCAGTATCTCCTGATAATACTGAGGGTTAGGCTTGCAATAGCTGGAGTTCTCATAGGTTGTGACCCATTCAAAATCCTCCGGCTCCATCCCTGCCCAGCGAATGCGGCTAAGGGTCGCAGCTGCCGGAAAGAGCGGATTGGTTGCCAGAATGGCCCGCAGCCCCATAGCTTTGACCAGCTGGATTGTTTTGGCCGCGTCTGCCGTAAAGCCACAGCAGGCCTTTGCCTGCTGAAACTCATTCAGATAGAAGGCATCAAACATAGGCTTATCTGCCATAACCTGCGGGCCAAATATCCCTGCGAAAGCGCGCCAGAAAACTTCTTCGTTCCGTTTGGCGCCATCATTATGCACAACCGCTTTGATCGCCGCCCAAATGCCTCGATAAAGCTTCTCAGGTTCATAGCCCCTTGACGCTGCCTTCTCAGCTAACAATTTAAAATAACCTTGGACAAAAACCTCCTGATCCATCGGCAGGAGCGTACCATCCAAATCGAACAAAACCGCCTTAAGAGCCATCTAGATTCCTCCTTCATTAATCCTTATCCATCATAATCGCGTCACGTCATTATGTCAAGGAAACCCTATATCATTAGCTTAGGAGGTATGCAAGGCGCTAACGTCGCTTTGAAGAGAGCAGCCCTGCCTGCTTTGGCAAGAGCGGAACCTAAGCAAGCGTCAATATGCTTGTCATGACCCTGCAAACATAAATTTTCGTAATATCTGAAGCGATCGGCCCAGGGTTTAATGCTCATGAATGAATTGGAGCACGCAGTCCTTAAGCTTTCGGATGCTGTCTGTTTCCTGTTTACGAATATGCGTCCCCATTCCCAGCTCACGAATAGCAGGCGGGCTTACCGGTACGCACAGCACATCGTCTGTTCTGCCGCGAATCATAAGCTCCGTCATCATAGAGACCCCTAAGCCGCGCCCCACCATGCGGATAACCGTTTCGTCATCCACCCGGCATATCTTTGAGTTTACCTTTACTCCCAAAGGATCGAAGGTGGCCTTAACGTCTATATCAAATCTTCCATATGGCATAAGAAATTCCTGGCCCGAAAAATGCTGTAAGGGGAACACACCGTCCTCCTGCAAAGGATAATGCTTGGGTAGAATCGCATACATCCTTTCATTGTAAAGAGGAATCCA